>NZ_JABUZD010000036.1:0-1141 GCF_014897875.1 Halomonas sp. 3A7M | reverse complement strand
CCTACATACATTATGCACGAAAACTTTCGGTTAGGCACTTAGCTTATCGCTATCTCCTTCAATCCTAGGCAGTACTTTACACATCATAAAATCATCCCATACGGCTTTCAGGGTTAGCTCGTCCTGTGGCTGGGTGCTGACTACGGCCAGTAATAACTCATTAAGTGCACGGTAGGCCAATTCAAACGGGGTGGTCTTCAATACCGTATTCACGGCACTCAAAAATGCCAATGTTTGCGATCCATCGGCATCACAGGTATTGGCTAAATCATCTTTTCGCGCTTGTGACCAAATAGGGTAACCGAGTGATTTGTTATGACTGGTTGGAGCAAAGAAAGTATCGTAATCATTGGGGAAAAATTCACCAAAATCAAAGCTTAGGGCGCGATCGATTACTTTGCGCGAAAAGCCATGGGTGGTTTCATCCATATTAACCGTGCCAGCAACCATTAAGTTGAATGGAATTGCTAAGCCATACTGACAGATTAGCTGCCAAAGATCGTCGTAGTCTGGTAACTCAAAGCCCAAATCGACTCTTAATTTATCCGTATCCGCAACGGCGCTAATCGTAGCAGGCTTTAATAATGCATCGCTGCTGTAAATGAAGGTATCTTCATCCCAATCCCATTCACGGGTTTCGAGCACCGATAGGTAATCGGCAAAATACTGCTCAACAGGTGCAAGATTCATTTCATCTAAGCATAGCCAATAGGGCAACACGGCTTGTAGAGCACCACGGTCACCACTGACCACCAGACGCTCGCCATGGTCATCACTATTTTGTACATCAATCGTTAAGTTACTATCGGCGATGGCACGCCAGGCTTTGGCAATAAATTGAAGTACATCTGTAGTAATATATTCCGCCTGGCCGCTACTCGAGAGTCGAGAAATATACCCCAATAGATCACTCGGTTCATGCCAATCAGGGCGCACCGAAGTTAAACAATAGGTTTCATTAAATTGGCCCGTGGATTTTGCCTGCTCACGAACAAAGCGGGTTTTGCCAGTTCCTGAGATACCAGCCAGGAGTAGGAAGGGTTTGGGCAGAGAAGAAAGAGTGGTATTGTTTTTATATTTCAGAAACTCTGCTAATTTTTTAAGTGCCTAACCGAAAGTTTTCGTGCATAATGTATGTAGG
>NZ_JABUZD010000040.1:0-48355 GCF_014897875.1 Halomonas sp. 3A7M | reverse complement strand
AGTGGGTTAGAAGTGCTTCCGGGGGCCGGTCTCACGGATTCAGGATTATTACTGACATGCGTCGTCGCGCCAGATAGCAGTTTAGGATCTAACGCGGCGACCGCCAGTTACTATTCAACCTTCGATTCAATTGGGTTGTTTAACTACAACACTACCCTTTTTAACAACGATTCCCCACCAAAAGTTAGAGAAAACTACTTCCAAAGTACCGCATTCAATTCGTCCTACCCATGATTAACTGAAGTAGTGGGTATGGCAATAATGATTAACCTCCAAAAACGCCCACAACAGTACTTATAACGACATTTGTCACGACGTTTGTAACGACACTCACAACAACATGCTTAACAACGCAGGAGAGTCACTTATGTGGACTAAACCGACGTATCAGGACATGCGCCTTGGCTTTGAAGTAACGCTGTATATCTCTACCCGCTAATCGCTAGCGACTGAACCGCGGCCCCTACCTGCCTTATTGGGTTTATATCAGGTAGGGGCTTTCACCCGGGATTCATAGCACATCCACAGCACTCACGTAGGAGGTCAGTCTATGCAGATTTTAGTTCTTGGGGCTGCCGCAGGCGGCGGCTTTCCCCAATGGAATTGCAACTGCCCTAACTGCTACCACGCTCGCCTGGGCAGTGCCAATCATCAACCTCGCACTCAATCATCGATTGCGTTAAGCGTGGATGGCAAGCAGTGGTTGCTATGCAATGCGTCCCCAGATATTCGCGCTCAGCTCAATACCAACCCGGAATTATGGCCAAGTGATCTGCGTGGTAGCGGTATTCGTGGCGTGCTACTGGTAGATGCCCAAATCGACCACGTCACCGGGCTACTCTCCCTAAGAGAAGGCTGCCCGTTAGAGGTGTGGTGCACGCCTAATGTGCATCGCGATTTATCGACTGGTTTTCCGCTATTCCCGATGCTGGAACACTGGGGCGGACTACGCTGGCAGCCGATTGAGTTGGAAGATCATCAGGAAGTTGTCGAGTTTTCGATTCCCTTTCTGCCAGATATCGCGCTCACCGCCTTTGCACTACACAGCAATGCCCCGCCCTACTCACCACGGCGCGGCGCGCCCTCCTGTGGCGATAATTTAGGGCTATATATTGTTGACCGTCGCAGTGGCAAATCGCTGTGCTACGCCCCTGGGCTTGGCAACCCGACACCGCTGGCCATGCGTTTCTTAAACGCCGCAGATGTAGTGATGGTGGATGGCACCCTGTGGGAAGACGACGAAATGCAGGCACTTGGCGTGGGCACCTCCACAGGCCAACAGATGGGTCACCTCGCGCTCAATGGCAGCAGCGGTATGTGTGCGCTATTGAACGAGCTACCCAGCAGCACGCAGCGTATTTTGATTCATATCAACAACACCAACCCGATTTTGGACGGCGCTAGCGATGCAGCGAAAACATTGCAGGCCGCAGGCATCGAAACAGCTTACGACGGAATGAAACTGACGTTTTAGGTCGACGTTCACAGACCTTAAACACTCTCTTATCTTAGAATTATTGAGTATTAATCTATTAACATCCAGACCTAAATCTTAGATTAAAAAAGCACTAGGTTAGTAGAATTTAAAAGATAGTAGGTCGATAAAAGGTGCAAAAACAGGTCCTGACAAAATTAAACCAAAATAAGCATATAACTTTATAAAATAATTCAAACAGAGCGAGCTATAACCAAATAACCTGTTTCATTAAATAAATTCTATGCATAAAAAATGGCTAAAAATAAAAGCCATTTAAATCAGCAATATATACATTAGATATTACAAAAATAACCAGGAAATCGACTATGGCGATGACAGCGATAACGCCCAGTGCTTCTGCCACCCCGCTCAGTCGGGAGGCGTTTCGTGAAACGCTAATGGGTAAAGGGCAGTACTACCATCTTAATCACCCCTTTCAACAGGCGATGGCCAACGGCGAGCTTACCCAGGAACAACTGCAAGGCTGGGTGGCTAATCGCTTTTACTACCAGTTGATGATTCCCCAAAAAGACGCCGCGCTGCTGGCCAACTGCCCAGATGCTGCTACCCGCAGGCGATGGGTGCAGCGCCTGCTTGACCATGATGGCCACGCCGGAGATGAAGGCGGGATTGAGGCCTGGTTAGCCCTAGGTGAAGCCGTAGGGCTACACCGTCATACACTGCTTTCCCAGGAGCGTGTGCTACCCGGGGTGCGCTTTGCGGTGGATGCCTACCGCCACTTTGTCGCCCGAGCCCCCTGGCAGGAAGCGGCGATCTCATCGCTTACCGAGCTATTTGCGCCGCTTGCCCACCAAAACCGCCTGGTCACCTGGCCTCAGCACTACCCGTGGATTAACGAGCAAGGCTATCGCTATTTTCGGAAGCGGCTCAGCGAAGCCCGCCGAGACGTCGAGCACGGCCTGGAAATCGCTTTAGGCGTATGTACCACGGTGGCGCTGCAGCAGCGCGCGCTGGATATTCTGCAATTTAAGCTCGATGTGCTATGGAGCATGTTGGATGCCATGACCATGGCCTATCAGTTAGACCGCCCGCCTTACCACACCGTCACCCGCGAAGCGGTGTATCACCGTGGGCTTGAGCAGTCACTTTACTAGGCAATGATCGACTAGCGTTGGGGAATTCACCATGTCACAGCAACTCGTCATATCACATCAAGATATTTACCAGCTGCGACGCGGTTGGCGCTTACAGTGGGAAGCCATTCAGGGCTGCCACGTCATTCTTTATCCCGAAGGCATGGTCAAGCTCAGCGCGACTGCCGGTGCGATTCTTGAGCAGGTTGATGGCCATCACTCCATCGCCGATATTATCGCCACCCTACAGCAGCGCTACCCAGGCGCGGAGTCCTTAGCAGACGATGTCGTGCAGTTTATCGAGGAAGCCCGCGGTAACGGCTGGCTAGCCGTGAAGGAGGTTCATTGTGGTTAATAAAACGACCTCACCGCCCTTATGGCTGCTGGCGGAACTCACCTACCGCTGCCCACTGCAGTGCGCTTACTGCTCTAACCCGTTGGAATTTACCCGTTACCAAAACGAGCTGGATACCGACGCGTGGTTTAGCGTGCTGCGCCAAGCCAGGGCGATGGGGGCGGCACAGCTTGGCTTTTCCGGCGGCGAACCGCTGATTCGTCAAGACCTGGAAGCGCTGGTAAGCGAAGCACGCCAGCTAGGCTTTTACACCAACCTGCTGACCTCCGGCGTGGGCCTCACTGCCCAGCGGGTAGACGCCCTGGCAGAAGCGGGCCTGGATCATATCCAGATTAGCCTGCAAGCCGCCGACCCCGAACTTGCTCAAGCGCTGGCAGGCTCTACCAAGGCCCACGCCAACAAGCTAGCCATGGCCAAAGCGGTCAAGGCCGCTGGCTACCCCATGGTATTAAACGTGGTCTTGCATCGGCACAATATCGATCAAATTGGCGACCTGATTGCCCTCTGCGATGAGCTAGGCGCGGATGCGGTTGAACTGGCCAACTGCCAGTATTACGGCTGGGCGTTTTTGAACCGCCAGGCGTTGATGCCTACCCGTGAACAGCTGGTACGCGCCGAGGCGGAAACCAATCGCTGGCGTGAAACACTCGCGGCACGTGGCCGCGATATGTCATTACTATTTGTGGTGCCGGACTACTTTGAGCAAGCGCCTAAAGCGTGCATGGGTGGTTGGGGCAGTATCTTTATGACCGTTGCCCCAGATGGCGCCGTGTTGCCCTGTCACAGCGCCAGGGAGCTACCGATGGCATTTCCGAACGTCAAAGAGACGTCGCTGCAGGACATTTGGTACCAAAGCGATGCGTTCAACCGTTTTCGCGGCACCCAGTGGATGCCTACGCTCTGCCAACAGTGCGACGACCGCGACAAAGACCATGGCGGCTGCCGCTGCCAAGCCTATTTATTAACCGGTGATATGAACGCCACCGACCCGGTGTGCCAGCACTCTCCCCAGCATGGGTTGTTAGAGAGCCTAATCGCAGAAAACAGCCATAACACACCCGATCAAGCGACGCTGATTCCCCGCAATGCCCGCCAGTCAAAGCAGTTGCAGGGTCAGGCTGAAATTCAAAGCGGCTTGAGACAGAATGGCTTGGCAGCGCCTTCGCCCCGCCAACCACTTGAGCTGATTTACCGGCAATAAGCCTGTTTATCCGTAATAAATCTATTGATTAGTAATCAACCTGGCTATCAGCAACAAACCGATTAAGGCTCGCAGGTAGCTCGCTCAGCATGAGCGGGCAGCTGCGGGCAAACGGCTGCTAACGAATGTCCACTCGCTTGCCAGCCATCCACCCCATTTGGGTACCAATAGAGCTCTTCATAGCCCATTGCCTCAGCGCGCCGTGCAGCGTTCCAGGAAAGCCAGCAGTCAGCACGGCAGAAGAACACTAGCGGCGCGGCTTCAGCGTGCTTACGCTGCGCATCCAGTGCTGTGGTGAAATAATCAATCCACTCCTCTTCCAAACTAGCTGCGCCCACATTAGGCAGCCAAATACTGCCTGGAATCGTTAAGTGCGCACTGTCCTGAAGAAAAAGACCGTTATGCCAGGGCAGCGCGTAGACATCCACCAGAATCACTGGCGGTGACGCCAGCAGCGCTTGAAAAGCATGGTCATCTAACGTGGTCACCCCTGGAAGCGGTGCGGTAACAGGCGCTTTAAAAGGCGGCAAACGATAGCCTTCTTGGTTAAATGTCGCGGTGGGCGCTTCAGCGTGTACCGCTCCACTGAATACACCCGCTGCCCACACCACACAGAGCATATAGCGGCGCACAGAGTACGCCGAAGGTTGTGTCGACATGGTGACATTACTCCCAATCAAACGGGCAGGCGGTACAACCCTCCATTTGGGCCATTTGGAAGTTGCCGTAGTGGATGCGTGCACCGGTCATATCAGCATCATTGAGCCGCGTGATGTTCATTTTTGCTTCTTGCAGATTAGCATCGCGCAGGTCCGCACCGATCAGGTTGACCTTATTCATCCAGGCCATTTCCAGATTACTGCCCATCAACGTTGCTCCTTGCATGCTGGCCCCGGAAAGCCGGGCAAACTCAAGGTTAGCGCCGGTCAAATCGGCATAATCAAATGTCGCGCCCTGGGCATAAATACTCCAGCTATCCAATCCAACCAAACTGGCATGGGAAAGATCGGCGCCGCGTAAATGCGTGTTGGGCATGCGTGCACGATTGAGGTTGGCATGTCTCAGCGATGCCCCTTCAAAATCAACGCTGCGTAGGTTGCTGTGGCGGAAATCCGAGCCTTCTAGGTTACTGCCCGCAAAGTTAGCACCCTGTAGGTCAAGATTGGAAAAGTCGCCGCCGGATAAATCCATATTGGCGCACTGAGTACCTGGCACCAACTCACAGCCGTTATGCACTGGCGGTTGATACGCTTCAACATAATCGTCGGCTACAACGCTGCCTATCGCGCTAAGGCAGAGAAAAACCGCCGTTGCTTGACGGCTCCATAAAGGCAGAGCATTGCGAGTTATCATTGTTATTCTCTCCATTACCGTTAACGTTATTCAAAAAAGGGCGGCAAAAGCCGCCCAAGAGGGGTCGATAACTTAACGGTTAGCCAAATCTTGAACGAAAGACGGCAGCTTAAAGACCCAGAACGAACCGCCCTGAGCAATCGGCCGCGTCAGTTCAGCCATATCACCGCCCCATAGCGGAACCGCGCCGCCATAACCTGCGGTAACACCAATGTACTGTTCACCGTCCATCTCCCAAGTAACCGGTGGTGAAATGATGCCGGTACCTACCTGGAACTTCCAAAGCTCTTCACCGGTTTCTGCATGGAATGCTTTTAAGTAACCATCGCCAGTACCGGTAAACACCAGATCACCGTGGGTAGCTAGCACGCCTGCCCACAGCGGCATAGGCTCTTTATGCTCCCAAGCGTACTCACCGGTGACCGGATCAACAGCGCGTAGAATACCGACGTGGTCGTCGTACATACGCTTAATGCGGAAGCCCATACCCAGGTAAGCTGCGCCTTCCACGTACTCAACTTCCTCGGTCCAGTAATCTTCTTTCCAGTGGTTACCCGGTACGTAGAACAGGCCTGTGTCTTCGCTGTAAGCCATTGGGTTCCAGTTTTTACCACCAAGGAAAGGTGGTGAAACTTCAACAGGCTCAGAACGGGTTTGTCCCTCTTCCAAGCGCGGTGGGCGCTGGCCTTCAGCCTCAACCGGGCGACCAGTTTCCAGGTCAATATGGGTAGCCCAGGTAATGTTATCGACAAACGGGAAGGCGTTGATGAGCTCGCCGTTGGTGCGGTCAGTGACATAGAAGAAGCCATTACGGTCAGCGTGGGCTCCTGCATTCACCGTTCGGCCATTCTCATCTTCGTACTCAAACAAGACGATTTCGTTATTGCCTGAGAAGTCCCAGGTGTCGTTGGGCGTGTGCTGATAGAACCACTTCACTTCGCCAGTCGAAGGGTCGATCCCTAGCTGGCCAGAGGTGTAAAGGCTGTCGTAGTCAGACGGGTCGCCGTCTTCCGAGGTGCGTGCCCAGCCATTCCAGGGAGCAGGATTACCGGCACCAATGATGATGGTATTGGTATCAGGGTCGAAACTGGCGCTCTGCCACGGCGCACCGCCACCTTGGCTCCAGGCTTGTACTTTGCCGGTTTCGCTGTCTGGGTCATCGGGCCAGGAGGGCGCGCTAGCATCACCCGTTGGGGTACTCTCTTCACCGTTCAGACGCCCCATATGGCCTTCAACAAAGGGCCGCATCCAAATCTCTTCACCGGTATCAGGGTCACGGGCATACAGCTTACCCACAATGCCGAACTCATCTCCCGAAGAGCCATGAATCAGCAACACGCGACCTGTTTCGCTATCTTCTACAATCGTTGGCGCACCGGTCATGGTGTAGCCCGCGCGGTGGTCACCAAAGCGCTCGCGCCACACCACCTCACCGGTGTCTTTGTTCAGCGCCACGATGCCAGCATCCAGCGTGCCGAAGAATACCTTATCGCCGTAAATGGCCGCACCGCGGTTCACTACGTCACAGCAGGGGCGAATATCGCTGGGCAGGCGATGGTTGTATGACCACAGCCGCTGGCCAGTGCGCGCATCAATAGCAAAAATACGTGAATAGGAGCCAGTGACATAAATAACGCCTTCATGAATCAGCGCCTGAGACTCCTGGCCACGCTGCATTTCATCGCCAAACGAGTGAGACCACGCTGGGGTCAGCATCTCGACGTTATCTGCGTTAATTTGATTAAGCGGGCTATAGCGCTGTGCTTTCACGCCCATGCCGTACATCAACACCGTTTCAGTGTTGTTATGGTCATTGAGAATATCGTCCCAGGTCACCTCGCTGGCGTGGGCTGTCAGCGCAATGCCCCCGACGCCTAAGGCAGAAGCGTAAGCAACGGCGGCGGTGAGTGTACGCAGGCGAAAGGGCCACGAAATTTTGCGGGCTGACGTGTTGTTATTGATAGCGTCTGTCATGGGTTTTCCATCCGAGTAATGATCACAATGCAATGGCTGCAAAGCGGCCAAGCTGCTGCTTGCGTGGTGCCAGCAAGACTAAGTCCAGCTTAGAAGCTCAGATAACAAACCAATCTACCCCTCCAGTCGCGTTCTCATCCTGATTTAGCACTACTTCCAAAGGAGGAGCCTAGCGATGCCTAAGGTGCTATAGGTTCGGAAGGCCTGCCTGCCTAAGCTCACTCAAGTGACGATACATTGATCCTTTGAGGAGCATTTCCCATGACTATTACAAAAACCGTACTGACAAAAACAACCTCCGCAAAACTGCCCTTACGCCTCAGCAGCCAAGTGGGTGCTATCGCCCTTGCCGCGTTGCTGGCTTCGCCGCTGGCCTGGTCTCACGGCAGCGTGACCCCTCAAGCCGTTGATATTAAAGACCTCGAGCGCTTAGGCGACGAATGGCGGGAAGAGAACCCCTACCGGGATCATCCCCAGCAAGAGCTCGCCATCGATATTGGTGCCCGCGCTTACAACAGCAACTGTGCCGCTTGCCACGGACTAGAAGCGAAATCCGGCGGCATCGCTCCCGACCTGCGCGAGTTGGAAAACGGCGCATGGGGCGATGAGTGGTTCAAAGAGCTAGTCACCAATGGCGCCGAGCGCAACGGCCGTGTGCTAATGCCGCGCATGTCCGATTACGTTAGCCAAGAAGGGCTGTGGGCCATTCGCACATGGTTAGAAACGGTAAGTATGGAAACGACTGGACAATAATCCCAACGCTGGGAGGCACCATGGCAACCCTAACCTCCATCATCACGTTACAACGGCTCGCCGCGACGTTCGCCGCACCCCTTACCCCCGCACTCGCCGTGCTTTGCTGGCTACTGCTCGCGCTGCCGACCACCGCATTGGCCACAGCGAGCACGGCTGAACAGGATCCGCTTAACTCCTTTATGTGGCCTGTGTACCGCGAGCGCTTTCTGGGCGATGCCCCCGTGGTGTTTGATGAGCGCGTCACCGTTAGAGCGCCGGGGTTCGCCGAAGACTCAGGACAAGTACCCATTGCGCTAGATGCCAGCGCCTTAGAAGCCAGCGGCGAGCCAATCACTGACATTATTGCCTGGGTGGACCTCAACCCGATTCCCCGCCTGTTCCACTACTCACCTATGAGCCATGGCATAGCCAAGCTATCGTTAAATATTCGCTTGGAACAAGCCTCCGCGGTGCGTGTAGCAGTGAAACAGGGGGATACCTGGCATGTGGGTGGCACCTACATTGAAGCGGAAGGCGGTGGCTGCACCACCCCCGGTATTGCCAGCGCTGACACCGACTGGGAAACCACCTTCGGCGAGCTCCAGGGTCGGCTGTTTGCCAATGAGGACGAACAGCGCCTGCGGGTGCGCCTTTCTCACCCCATGGACAGCGGCTTAATCCCCAGCCAGCCCGCCTTTTATGTGCAGTCGTTTGAACTGTTGGATCAGCAGGGCCAGCAAGTGGCCGCCCTGGATATCGATGCATCAGTGAGCGCCAACCCCACCTTAGGGCTGCATATGCGCCCCTCTCCAGGCGGTTATGTGATTGGCGCGCGGGATAACAACGGCAACCGCTTTTCTATTGGTCTGCAGCCATGAAAGCTGGTTTTCTGGCCACCTTCAGTACACTGCTGATCACGCCGCTGGCAGCCAGCGAACCGGTGATGTTCTGCGAACGTCCGCTAACCGCCCAATCGATCGCGGAAAACACCTGGATGGTGGAAGGTGTAAAAGAGGAGCTCTCCACCAGCAACTGCGGCCATATAGGCAACCAAGCGTTTATTGCTACGCCCAGTGGTGTCATCCTTATCGACAGCGGCAGCAGCCCACACTTTGGCGAAGCACTCAAAACACTCATTGCTCAGCACACCGCTCAACCCGTTCGCTGGGTGTTGAATACCCATCACCACCCTGACCACTTTTTTGGTAATGCCGCCTTCGACGAGGCACAGCACCTCACCTTAGCCAGCACTCGTACGTTGATGGCCCGCGACCGGGACGCACTGATCGATAACGTAGAGCGACTAACCGGACGCAGCTTGGAGCGCTTGCCTATTGCCCTACCCAACGTGATCGAGGCCGGCGAGATAACCCTTGGCAACTACCCGCTCACGCTTTTCGCCATGAGCGGCCATAGCGGTGGAGACCTAGTGATTATGGATCATGCCACCGACGTGCTGTTTTTGGGCGACATGGGGTTCTACCGACGTGCTGCTGCCACTGCTCACAGCCCAAGACTGCAACAGTGGCTGGAAGAACTGAATGATCTGCGCGCGCTCAACGCCAGTATCGCAGTACCGGGTCATGGCCCCAGTGCGCCGCCCGAAACGATCATTGGCCAAACCACGCATTACCTGGAATGGCTGGACCAACGTCTCAGTGATGTGGCTAGCGAAGGGCTAGGTGCCAATCATGCCTTGGCCGTTGAAATTCCCAGCATGTTTAGCACCATGGCACTCAGCGAATATGAGTTCACCCGCAGCGTAATGCAGCTTTACCCACACTACGAAGCACGGTTGCTGTGGGGCGCCCCACACTAAGGAGCACATCTATGCTGCTTACCCTGGCAGATGCTGCCGAACCTACTGACACCTTGGCCGAGTTACACAGCGACGCCCAATCTATTTATTGGCTCGCTCGTTGCCCGCAAACGGGCGGCATGCAACTTTGGCAGTGGCGCGCCGACAGCAACGAGACGCCGCGCTGTGTAATAGAAGAGGCGCTGGGTAGCCGCGTGAACCAGTACGGCGGCGGCAGCTACACGCCCCTGCTAGGGGGCGTCGTATGGGTGCGCCAGCACGATCAAGCCATCATGCAGCTCGACCGCCACGGTGCAAGCTACTGCTGGCAACAGCGCCCACAAACAGCCTACGGTGGGCTGTGCGCCGACTCTAAACGTCAGCGAATGATTGCGGTAGAAGAGGATCAACAAGGTCAACGGCTGGTCGCCATTACTAACAGCAGCAGAATGGGCGATAACAGGCAAGTGTTGGTTGAAGGCGCTGACTTCTATGGCGCAGCGGTATTAAGCGATGATGGCAACTACCTCGCCTGGGTCAGTTGGTCGCTGCCGCACATGCCTTGGCAACGCAGCCAGCTACATCTCGCGCGGGTGACCAGCACAGGTCAGCTTGAAATACTGGAGCATTGGGATTTCGGCGCAGCGATTAGCCAGCCACAGTTTGGCCCCCACAACGCGCTGGTCTGCATGAGCGATCACGCTGGCTGGTGGCAACCCTGGCAGGTAAACCTGGCTACCCCTGTGTGCCTGAGCAATGCCCCGGTGGACCACATCACCACACCGTGGCAGTTGGGTGAGCGCCAGCACCTATGGCGAGACAATCGGCAGGTTTACTGCCAACTGTACCAGGGGGCAGCTCAGCTTTATCGCCGTTGCGGCGAGCAGGTTGAAGTACTGCTACCAGACCCCGGCCGCGTGGCAAGCATCACACTAGCAAGGCACGGTGACTACGCCATTGTGCAAAGCGCTACCAGCGGCGCCCAGCTTATACGCTTCAACAAAAATGGCTCGCGTAACTGTCTAGTAGGTAAGGTCGAGGGTAACGTAACGCAAAACCTAGTGACTGAAAATTCCGCCACCGCACAATGGCTGGAAACCCCTGTTGGCAACGAAGGCGAAACGGTTCACGGCTTTTTCTACTCAGCCTTAGCCAACCGTGCTGCGCCGCTGATTGTGCGCGTTCATGGCGGGCCCACCGCCGCCGCCTACCCTATTTATGACCCGCTAGTAGCCTATTGGCAACAGCAGGGCTTTCACGTATTGGATATCAACCCACGGGGCAGCGGCAACTTTGGCCGCCGCTACCGCGAATGTTTAGCCGGCCGGTGGGGCATCAGCGATACTGACGATGTCATCGCCTTGGTCAACGCCGCCTGCGCACGCTTTGCGATCGATACAGCGCGCTGCTTTATTCGTGGCCAAAGCGCTGGCGGGTTTACCGCCCTTAATGCCTTGGCGGCCACGCCGCTGTTTGCTGCGGCCACTAGCCTGTACGGGGTAACCGATGCATTAACGCTAGCGGCAAAAACACACCGCTTTGAATCCGGCTACCTGGGCTGGCTAATCGGAGACGAGACCCTGCTCGCCCAGCGCAGCCCTAGCTACCACGTCACCCGTTGCCAGCGACCATTACGGGCACTGTTTATTCAGGGTGGCAAAGACGCCATCGTGGTGCCAGAGCAAACTCATGCCATGGCGCGGCATATCGAACTCCACGGTGGCGAGGCACAAACACTGCTGTTTGATAACGAATACCACGGCATTCGCCACCCCAAAGCTCGCCAAACCATGCTGGCCCGCGAGCTAGCCTTTTATCAATCTAGCCACCTAACGACAGCACCAAGGTCGTAGCGCAACAATCCCTGAAGGTGCTTAAGATAATGGTTAACAACGATAAACGAGACCGCCCCATGACTTCGCCGCTCACACAACTTCGTAAGTTTGTCGCTCCTGAAATTATTTTTGGCGACGGGGCACGCCACGCAGCGGGCAACTACGCCACGACATTCGGGGCAGAAAAGGTACTCCTGGTCTCCGATCCCGGCGTGCTGTTAGCAGGCTGGGTCGCCGATATTGAAGCCAAGCTGTTGGAAGCCAATATTGCCGTTGAGCGCTTTACCGCCGTATCACCTAACCCGCGGGTCGATGAGATTATGGCCGGTGCCGAGGTCTACCGTGAAACCGGCTGCAAAGCAATTGTGGCAGTGGGCGGCGGCAGCCCCATGGACTGCGCCAAAGGGATTGGCATTGTCACCGCCCACGGTGGCCACATTCTTGATTTCGAAGGTGTGGATACGATTCGCGTGCCCATTCCGCCGCTAATTTTTATTCCCTCAACAGCGGGTACTTCGGCGGATATTTCCCAGTTTGCGATTATTTCCGACCAGCAGCGACGCATGAAATTCTCAATCATCAGCAAAGCCGTAGTGCCTGATGTGTCGCTGATCGACCCTGAAGTCACTATGACCATGTCGCCCTATCTCACCGCGTGTACCGGGGTCGACGCGCTGGTGCATGCCATCGAAGCGTTTGTTTCAACCGGTAGTGGCCCGCTTACCGATGCTCATGCCTTAGAAGCCATGCGCTTAATCAGTAGCCATCTTGAGGCACTGGTGGCGAACCCAGCCGACGGCGAGCTGCGTGCCCAAGTAATGTTGGGCAGTATGCAAGCGGGGCTGGCGTTTTCAAACGCCATTTTGGGCGCGGTACACGCAATGTCGCATAGTTTAGGCGGCTTCCTGGATTTACCCCACGGCTTATGCAATGCCATGCTGCTAGAGCACGTGGTGGCTTATAACTACGAAGCCGCCCCAGACCGCTTTAAGCGGGTTGCCGAGGCCGTGGGTATCGACTGTCGGGGGTTGTCACAGCAGCAGATCAAAAAAGCGCTGTTTCAGTACTTAGTCGACTTAAAACATGCCGTTGGCCTGGGCGGAACCCTTGGCGTGATGGGCGTCTCACGCAGCGACGTGCCTTTTCTCACTAACCATGCGTTAGGTGATCCCTGCATCCTGACCAATCCACGCCGTTCCAGCTCAAGAGACGTGGCGGTGGTTTACGAAGAGGCACTATGAAAAAAGCCAGCGATCCCTCGGGCTTTTCGGTCAGCGACCTACTCGGGCTTGGCCAGCAGTCGGCGCGTAAAAGCTACTATCGCGAGCTTTCCGTACGCTTAGAAGAGCTTGAGGTGGAGCGCAACCGCTACAAATGGCTGTTCGAAAACGCGCTGCACGGTATTTTTCAAGCATCGCTGTCCGGCAAACTGCGCGCCGCTAACCCGGCGCTTGCCGCCATGCTTGATGATAGTAGCGTGGTGCATACACTCGAGCGCTGCGCGCGCTTTGACGCACTGTTTGTTAATGCATCTACAGGGCAACAACTGCGCGACCTGCTGCTCGCGCAAGGCCACGTAACGGGCCAAACCACCTGGTTGCAAGGTGCATCCGGGCATCAGGTACCCGTGGCAATTACACTAATACGTAAGCCCGCCGAGCTTGCCGGGGACGAAGACCTGATCGAAGGCTTTGTGGCGGATATTACCGAGCGTGAGCGCGCTCGCCAGCATTTAGAAACCCTCAACACCCACTTGGAAGCACGGGTAGTTGACCGCACCCAAGCGCTTGAACGGCTCAACGAGGAGCTTAGAAGCGCTCGCGATGCCGCAGAGTTTGCTAACCAAAGTAAAGACCGCTACCTAGCCGCCGCTAGCCATGACCTGCTACAACCCATGAACGCTGCACGCTTATTGGTGGCCTCGCTACAGGAGCGACTGACCGACAGCGAGAACCTGGCTTTGATTGAGAGTGTGCAAAACTCATTGGAAGGCGCCGAAGCGATTCTTTCCGATCTGTTGGATATTTCACGGCTGGATCACGGCCAGGTACAGCCACAACTACGCCACTTTAAACTCGACGATATCCTCAGCAATCTGGTTGATGAATTTTCCCCGGTGGCGCAACGTAAAGGACTAACGCTGCGCTACGTGCCTTCTCATCAAGCGGTGACCAGCGACCCTTATCTACTCAGCCGCATTGTGCGCAACTTTCTTGCTAACGCCTGCCGCTATACCCAGCGTGGCGGTATCTGCCTGGGTGTCCGCCGTCATGGCGACGACAGCCTAGCCGTGCAGGTTGTCGATAGCGGTATTGGTATTCCCGAAAGTGACTACCAGCTTATTTTTCGCGAGTTTCACCAACTTAACGCTACCCGTGCGCGGGACCGCCAGGGCGTTGGCCTGGGGCTTGCCATTGTAGAACGGATTAGCCAGCGCCTTGAGCATCCGCTCACTGTGCGTTCTGCACCCGGCCAAGGCTCCTGTTTTGCTGTTACGGTGCCGCGTGCCGGCGGTATTTCCTTTAGCCAAGCCCCCGCTCCCAGCGCGCCGCCCTCCGCTGACGATGAGTTTGAAGGTCTTCGCGTGCTGATCCTGGATAATGAGCCAACAATTTTGCAAGGCATGGCGCTGCTGTTAACTGAATGGCAGATCAGTTGCGATACTGCCCTGGATATCGATACCGCTAAAGCCTGCCAGGAAGCACCGGATATGCTACTGGTCGACCTGCACTTAGATGACAATATGACTGGCCTGGAGGCTATTCGCCAACTTCGCCAGCACTGGCACGACCCGCATCTGCCAGCCGCTATTCTCAGCGCCGACCGCTCTGACCACTGGCAGCGCCGCCTGCGTCATGCCAGCGTGCCGCAGTTAAACAAACCCGTTCGCCCCGGCAAACTGCGCGCGTTGCTGCGTAGCCTGCTCAATGGCTAGCCTAAGTTTCCAACAAACCTGTATCTCCCTGCCTAACGGGGCGCAGGGAGTGCTGGCCCAGGCGCCCCACTTAACCCGCGCTCACGTTAGTATCGCCATTGCGGCGGGCTATTTGGATGAGCCGCGCACCCTGCCAGGGCTGGCTCATCTGCTCGAGCACGTGCTCACTACCGCGCCGTTGGAAGCGTTTTCTAACATCAGCCTACTTACTTGGTTTTCCCAACACCAAGGCAGCCTGAACGCCCATACCGATGACTACGTCACCGATGTACATTTCTCGATACCAGCAGAGACCCTAGAAGCAGCGGCGCTCACTGTTGCCAGCCAGCTCGCCAGGCCTGCGTTTTCGCCATCCGTCATTTGTGCCGAAGTCGCCGCCATCGACGCCGAGTGGCAGGCCCGCCAGCACAGTTCGGCAATGCAACGGCTGTCGGCCATCGCCACGCTCAGCGATTCACAGCATATTGGTGCAGACTGCCGTCACGGTAACGCGCAAACCCTAGGCAGCGACACGGCACTATTACTTGATGCGCTCACCGCGTTTCACCGCGATCACTACCACGACGGCCGCGTTAGCATCGCCATTATTAGCCCTTGGGCCACGGAAACGATGACCCGCCTGGTAAAACGCATGGCAACGCTGTTTAGCCCACCCACACCCAGCGCTCCTTCGCTTGCCATTACGTCCCGTTGGAGCCGCCTGCCACACGCGAAGATAGCCAGGACGGGCAACGCCATTGAGCTACTGTGGCCGCTGCCTTCGGCCGTCGCTCGTCATCAACTTACCGCCCTTGGCGACACTGCTGATCGGTTAAATCAAGGCTTCCTAGTGGAGCAGTTACCTGGCTCGATTACCGACTACCGCGCAACGCTGGCCCCTAGTGGGACGACAGACGCCTTTAGCTTGACGCTAAGCGGCACTGCGACACAGGAGCAGGTGAAAGCCCTTGCGGCAGCCCTAAGTGAGCGCTTAGCAGCCCTGCTCGGCACAATACCTAACGATCATAACAACCGTTGGCAGCCACCCGCTGATACGGTGCAGTTGGCCCCGGCTTGGTTTGCACACGCCCGCCACCAAGCGCTAGCTCGTCGCTTTACTGCGCAGCCCTCTGAACATCAGCCAGACGCAAGCCCGTTTGCCGCTAACAATGCCCGTTGGCTATTAGATAACGCGTCTCCATCGCCCTCACCACCCGCTTTTGATAGACAACCAGCGGCTTACCCCGCCGTGCAGCACTGGTGCGGGCTGTACGGTGTTAACGATGATTTTGCGGCACTTGTCACCACTGCCTGGGCGGCCTGCTTTGTGCCCGAGGCGATCATCGTATCCAGTCCGCTCACAGCTCAGCGGCTGGCGCTTCAGGCTATTGTCTTCAAGCAAGAGAACTCGCCCCACGGCAGTTGGGTGATAACGGTGGGTAGTCAAGCCAACCACGCCATGGTAGCGCTGTTGGAAGATGCCGTACTGGCTGTTTCTAAGGCTCAACAAGGGCTGCAGGCTCAGCAGTTGATACAGCGCTTAACACCATTGCCTGCCACGCCTGCGGTGTGGGTTTCCCATAGCACAGGCGCCGCTGCCGTTTGCCACGCGCTAGCAAACCTGGCGAGCCACGTCGCAATACGCGCGGAGCAGCCTCCCCCTGCTAGCCTACCGACCAGTACCGCCATCATGCGGACACTAAGCCTACCGGGCACCCCCAGCCAACGATTACTCTTAGCACTTGCGGAGCAGCATCACAGCGCGGCTTTTTTTCAGCAGGCACGCTATGACCATCACTTGGGGTATGTAGCAGCGGTTCGCAGGGGCGACGGCGCGCCCTGCTCACTTGGCTATGTCGTGCAAGCGAGCAATGCAGGGCAAGTCAGCAAAGACGCGGGCTCGGCAGGGAGGAAGCCGATAGAGGAAAAACTACGGTCGATCACCGACGCCCTCTGGCAAGAGTCTGATAGCGTTCTGCAGGCGCAACTGCCAACGCTAACACCGCCTGAAACGCCACTCGCAGCGCTGACTCTTCAGTGGCAAAGTCTCTTGGCAGGTACCCATCAGCCACTGCATCGCCTTGGACAACAACGCATCGATTCACAGGCACTTACCAATTTACTTTCTCAGATAAACACCTTGGGCCACTGGCAAACCCACTGGCTGGATAGCGCTGGCCACTATTTTGTCAGCGATTGAGGAACTGGGAAAAATCGATATCGTTGGCTGATAAAATCGCCTGTACTCGGCTAGTCACACCCAGCTTGCGCAAGATCGCTGACACGTGGGCTTTCACCGTGGTTTCTGCAATATTAAGGTGATAGGCAATCATCTTGTTAGATTCACCGCGCGTCATATGCTCCAACACTTGTAGCTGCTTGCGGGTCAGCAGGCGCAGTTGTTCCGCGGTAAACCCTTGGTCCTGATGGCGACGCTTGCGGATACTGTCCGGTGCGCGCATGGCATCGGCAGGTAGAAAGATATTGCCTTCCAACACCTGGGCAATGGCGTGGCGCATTTGATCACGGGGCAGTGACTTGGTGATAAACCCCGCCGCACCACAAGAGACTGCCTGCAGAATAATCTGCTTATCCTCTTCCGCAGACACGATCACCACCGGAATCGTAGGCTGCTCATTACGCAACTGCAAAAGCCCTGTTAACCCGTTCATGCCGGGCATATTTAAATCTAGCAATATCAAATCAAGATCAGGATCTTGCTGGGCATGGGCGAGGGCCGAATCAAAGTCTTCTACTTCGATAACCTCAGCATCTGCGTAAGCTTCACGGATCACTCGCGCCATGGCATCGCGCACCAGGGGATGATCGTCGGCAATCAGGAGTTTATATGTCGCTGTCATTATTATGGTTGCCTGTAGTTTAGCTAAATCCCGCTTACTGTGTCTTTTATAACACTCTACTAAGTCATCTCGACTAAGTCACCTCGACTAAATCACCACTACGGAGTCATCCGCCTTTAGTGAAGCAACTTCCCACCACCAAGCGGAGCCCGGCTACTGCTCAGCGGCTTTCTGCTTAAAGGTGCTAGCGAATTCGATCAGCGATTGCGTCAACCAAATGAGGGCAGGATCGTTGGCATGCAGCCCATGCTGAATCAGCGTCATATTAAGGGCAGGTAACTCTTTAGGCGGCGCGACGATCCGCACCGGCAGCATGGTGATAAATCGCTCGGCCATTTGGCGTGGCAACGTCATGATCGCATCAGTGAGCGCAACGACCCGCGCTGCCGCAATATAATTTAAGTTCTTTGAAATCACTCGGCGGTTTAAGTCGTGCTGCACTAAACAATTATCGATATTACTGGGTCTTAAACCGCTGATATCAGACAGTGCCACATGGGACTCACAGGCAAACTGCTGAATATTCAGTGCATCACCTACGCGCTCATTGTCAGTCGCAGCCAAGCAAACCAACTCCTCATCCATCCAAAGATGCTGTATGACACCACTGGGCAGCACACTTTGGCTATCCAGCCCGACCACCATATCCACTTGGCGCTGTTCCAGCCCTTCACTCAGTACGTTGGGGGTGATCAGCTCAATGGAAAAGCTGATATCCGGCGCGTAAGCCAGCAATTGGCTAAGAAACGCCGGATACATCACCTCTTCAAAATAATCCGTGGTGGCCAGGGTGAAATGCCGCTCGCTGGTGGAGGGTAAGAAGTTGATCGGCGGGGCGAGGCCTTCCTGCAACATGGCCAGTGCCTGCTGCACGACTGGCAACAGCGCCAGCGCACGAGGCGTTGGCTGTAGACCATTGTTGGTACGTATTAATAATGGGTCATCCAACGCGTCCCGCAGCCGTTTTAAGGCATGACTAAGGGCGGGCTGGCTTAAATGTAGCTTTTCCGCTGCTCGTGTCACGTGACGCTCACGCATTAGCGCTTCAAATACCAGCAGAAGATTCAAATCAAAATGACGAAGCGAACGCATAGCGCCTCACTATTTATCCAACGAATGGTTTCATTCTAAACATTCATTTCATTCATCGCTAAAAATTCCTTATCGTCGCGCTACTTCAAGCCCTATCCCCCTGTTTTATTTCTACTGCACGCCATAGGAGTACACGCTCGGTGACCCCATCTCAGATCATGCCAAGCCTGTTTGGTGATGTTATCTCTACCTTTATGGGCGTGCCGAAGGCCACGGATCCTAAAACGACCGATGCTGAGGTCGTGGTCAGCGGTGTGCCCTTTGATCTAGCGTGTTCAGGACGATCAGGCACCCGCATGGGGCCAAACGCCATTCGTCAAAGCACTGCTAACCTGATCTGGGAAGGCAAACGCTGGCCTTGGGACTTCGCCCTGGAAGAGCGGCTGCGGGTATGTGACGCGGGCAATCTGGACTACGCCTACGGTGAGCCGGAAAGCCTAGTCGATAACCTTGAGACCCACGCATTGCGGTGGCTAAAAGCCGATAAAAAAATGCTGACACTGGGCGGCGACCACTATATCAGCCTGCCCCTGCTACGCGCTCATGCTCGGGTGCATGGCCCACTGGCACTGATTCATTTTGATGCCCACACCGACACCTACGAGCAAGGCACGCGCTTTGACCATGGCACTATTTTCCACCATGCCCTAAAAGAGGGCTTGGTAGTGCCTGAGCACTCGCTGCAAATTGGTATTCGCACCAGCTATGATCGTCATAACCACCCTTATGAAGTGCTGGATGCAGACTGGGTAAATGATCACGGCCCTGCCGCCGTACTGGAACGCATTCGTGCCCGTGTTGGCCATCATCCAGCTTATATCAGCCTGGACATTGATGGCTTAGACCCTGCCTACGCGCCAGGCACCGGGACACCGGTATGTGGCGGTATGTCTACCGACCTGATGCTAAAAGTGATCCGTGGCATGGTCGGCATGCCGTTAATAGGCATGGATGTTGTTGAAGTAAACCCCGCTTACGACCATGGCGATATCACATCACTCGCCGCAGCCACGTTAGGGCTAGAGTTTTTATATACGCTGGCCGCGTCTAAGCGTGTTGAAAGGTTAAGCGTGTAAATCTCGCTTCACGTTGCCGCCTCTTCACTCACAGTGTTGAGGCGGAACAAGGTTGAGAAGTAGTTGAGCAGTAGACGGCTCCTGCTGATCATTACTCTTCACGCACCAACGTCGCATCAAAAGACACATCAATATCCATGGTATTGCTGTGATCATAGTCGTCTGACATAGACGCCAAATAGGCAAGCGACGTTGCAACACGCCCTTTTACTCGGCCAGTGTCACCATCGACATCCAGCAGCTCTATATCAATGGGCACATCTTGTTCTGTGCCGTAATGGGGCAACATTCCACTTTCAGGAAAATAGCTCACTGAGGCAGCACCCGCGTTGCCATTCATCACTATAAAGCTAATGCTAAGCGTGCCCTGGGTTTCAAATCGCGGTTCTCGATGCCCTTGGACAGTGACATTCATCATGCCCGGCATCAGCTCAGAAAAATTAGCCGTAGAACCTTCCGAGTGCGTAACGACATGCCACTCCTTAGACTCTCCATCTAGCGTGCCGCTGATCTCATCGGCAACGGCGTGCCCGCCCACCCACATAAGCCCACCCAGTAACAGTGCACCGCTCACGTATCGCTGTGGATTTATCATTTATTTTTCTCCTGTTTAATCACTTGTCTAATTCGGCGCCACTGATTTTATTGCTGGTTATTATGCTGGCTGAAACGGGGTGAGTTCGCCTTAGTGCACAGCTAGCGCACTGCTTCTTTTATTATAAAATTCAGCAGATTACTGTCTCGGCCAGGGCTGTTGATCACTGGTAGAGAACATTAGCGCAGTATCGCCTGCACCGAGGACAATCAGCCGCTCCCAGAGCGCACGGGTATGATCATCCATCAACTGGTCGTGGTGAATGACGAGGTCTAATGCGTCGTCCTGCCCCAGCCCCCTTTCTATATAAACCTCAATAAAGGGTTCCCCTGCTGCAACACTTTCCGGCCACTCTGGGATACGCCAGCCAGCGTGACCCTGCTCATCGCGTAGGCTCAGCTTCTCTAGGCCTACCTGTAGCACCGATAGCTCCAGCGGCCCCTGGTCGAACAGAGGCTCGATCGGCTCGAATTCTGGCCAATCACGCACTGCTTCGTTGAGCGAGTCGACGTCACGACAAGAAAACTCGAAGCAGTCAGCATCGTGCTGTTGTGACAGCTCGCGTCGGGCCACATGAACGAGACCTGCAACCTGCCCCATAATAGGTCGAGTAACCAGCCGCCAAGCAACGTCCGGCGTCTGACCAAATTCTGCAGCAGGAGCCACCTGCTTCTCGCCATATATCTCGATAAGCTCGGCGCGACGCGACGGCCCAAGGTTAAAACGCGAAATCTCGACCAGTTCAGCTATCAGTGGCGAACTCAACTCAGGGGTCACATTGGCCTGAGCATAGCGTAGCCGATAGCGGACGTGTGGAAGCACAGGCTCTTCGTTGAGCACTACCAGCAGCGCCTTACCCAATGGGCCAATATCAGCGTCGGCCAAGAACACACTGTCGCTGCCGCCATTATCGGTTAGCGCCTCACGCAGTTGCTCCTCTAACGCCGCCGCCTTCTGGCGCTGCCATGTGTCTTCTGGAATAAAAACCGCCGCGACATCCTCCAGCGAGGCGGCTTTTTCCAGCCGTTGATCTGCCGCCATTTCACCGCCATAGACAACACCACAGGCACCAAATGCAGCACAAAAAGCCAAAGGACGCAGACTCAACATTCAGCTCTCCTCACTCAATCGCTCAGAGCGGCGACGTTAACGAGCACTTTGCTCACGCACAGCGGCAAGATCCCAGTCACGCATTAAGTCGACGGCGACATCCTGGGATTCCAGGTTTTCACCCTTCACCTGCATCATAATTCGACCATCGAGTAATAGCGTCACTTCTGCACGGGAGCGTTCAGGCTCCCACTTCACCACTGCCGCTTCACGCCCTAAACGAACACGCTCCATATTAGGCTGCGCGGCGATCATTGCCGGATTATTAAACATTGCCCCCATGCTTTGTATCAGCGGGCTATCAAGCATCATGCTCGCGGTTATCTGACCATCGCCGTCATCTTGTTGATAAGTGCGCTCAAGCGACGTACCACCAGCGCCAAACATGGCAGCGGCTCCCCCTCCTGCGCTACCGGAGGACGCTTCATGTGCCGTCCAACCATCTGGTGCATCAGGGAACGTTTGGGCAATCAGGCCTGACATCATCTTGCGCATGTCTTCAATAGCAAATTCCAACTCGGTAATTGCCGCGCCGTACTCTTGCTCTTGATAGAGCTCAAGACCTAGCTCGATCTGTTCAACGACCTCATCCGCTAATACGCTTTGTGCGGCTGGAAGCATTAGGACGCTAGCCAGTGCAACAGCCTTGAGACGATGTGTCGACAAGATAATATTAGATTTCATGCCTCTTCCCTCTTAGTAGATATTGTTGGTTATTTCGAAGCCGTTTTACGATTTATCTGACGCTACTTTCTTATGCCTGCCCCCTATCGAATGCGCTCGCTTCATTTGTTTGTGTTGTTTGCTCAGAGGCAACTTTCTGTTTTAACTCACGGAATTTTTTTGACATACCATCCAGTTTAGCTTCCCATTCAGGGTCTGGGGTTTGGCCTTCGATGACGTTGAAGTAGACCTGCATCATGCAGGTCACAGCCAGCGGCTCGAATACCGCCGCTTTAACGCTCCAGGCAAACAACAGAGCAATCAATAGGCCCGTCGCTGACCAGCCTCCAGGAATCAGATACGCTACCAGCGCAGCCGGTGCCAGCATTACCAGAAAGACCAAGAACGACAGCAGATAGATGATTAATGTTAGCCAGGCGGCATTCTTCATCATTGGCTTTAGGTTCTGCCCATAAAGTACTAACGCATCTCGCGAGCTTGCCCATGTATTGGTTGACCGCGTCCGGATGCAATACGCCAGAATCACTTCATCGATAAAGCCTATGGCAACACGTAAAAAGGCTTGCACAATGCGTAAAAACTGCTGCGCCCCTGGAATTGGCAGAATCCGAAACACTGTCCTGACGATGCCAACCAGTGACCTGAGTACTCCCTTGATCAATTGATCCACCACAAACAGGGCACTAGCCTGGCCGAACCGCTGCTTAACCACCTGGCTGGCATGCTGAATTTGTCCACGTCCTTCGGGTAGCGACTGCCCCGCCAACAACTCGACCAATACCGCAATATGCCCTGCTTTAACGACATACAAGAGGTACTCACGCAGCACATACATCACCGCACCAACAATCCCAAAACCAATGGCACCACCCCAAAAAGTTGAAGCCGCGCGAAAACCTTCGTCACCAAAGCCGCCAACGCCCCAGCCGACACCAGCGCCAACGCCCGTCATCAGTACATAGGCCAGCGCAACGCCAAAATAGACCACTAAGCGAAAGATAATAAAAGGTAACGTTCTGAGCATCAGGCCAATGGCCTGACCAAGCCGAAAATCCCACATAAGCATGTATCTCTATTAGTGAAGACGTTAAATAACGTGTCGTCATCAATAACGTTAAAACATGCACAGCAGTGGCGCCCCCTTCGTTTGAAGAGGGTTAACGTGGTGACGGCATGTTATTGCGTCAACACTTTGCTAAGGTGAATGAATAAAGCAGCTCTCTAATAAGAAACATTAACCAAGCGATGGCGAGTGCTCCCATGCCCCTACTCTATTTTTTATCAAGTTTGCTGGCTGCCATACTCGCTCCTTCAATGCTGTACGCCGATAGCCATCATTCAGCGGCGATAGAACGCCTGCTGCCTCCCCCCTCTGGGCCAGTGCTGCTGACCATTGACGGAGCAATCAGCCACACCAATATCGACAATAGCGCCCAGTTCGACGCACTAATGCTTAGCTCGCTAAATTCCTATACGCTCGCCACAGAGACGTCGGTCTCCGACGGCGTTAGCTACTTTGAGGGCTTTCTATTGCGCGACCTGCTGGAATGGGTAGGCGCCGACGGTGAACAGGTCATTGCTACCGCGCTGAATGACTATATTGTTGAAATTCCACTGAACGACTTCTATCAATATGATGTGCTGGCTGCCACCCATATGAATGGCGAAGCACTAACCCCTCGCGATAAGGGACCGCTATGGATTGTCTATCCGCGCAACGATCATCCAGAGCTGCAAGATATCCGCTACGACTACCGCTGGGTGTGGCAACTTAACGGGCTGACCGTGGAATGATCCGTTTTCCGGCTCGGGCACGTATTTACTGGTTGCCGCTGGTGGCCATTGGCCTGTTCATCACTCTTTTATTTTTCTCTCTGCTACGCCTGTCTGGGGTCGAGAAAGATATGCGCAGCAACGTTGATGAGAACATGCTGTGGGTGATCACTCAGTCCCAGTTAGCAAGCCATCGCCTGCAGGAAGCGGTACATCGCCATGCCATGGGGCATACTGATGCTCAGCCAGAACAACGCCTAGATGTGCTCTACAGCCGCCTAATCCTTATGGATCAAGGCCCCCAGCGTCGTTATATTCAAGCCTTAGGCTTTGAACCGCTACTGGATGACACCCTTGAGCAGTTAGCGCACATTGACAGCCTGCTACCGCTATTCTTGCTGGACGAACTACCCTCTGACGATATGTACCGCAATATTCAGCCGCTGCTTACCACATTAAACCGCATGGCCAATGCGGTCATGATGGAAGAGTGGGAAGCTACCGGTGAGCGGCTGGACGACTATCGCGATAGCCTAATGCAGGTGATTTACTCAGCCGTGGGCATACTGGTCACTGGCCTACTGTTAGCCCTGTTATTGCTATGGGCGCTTAGCAAACGCCGGCAGGCACAAGAAGCGCTTACCCAGCACCTTGATCACTTGGAAGACGTCGTCAGCGCTCGCACTCAGGATCTGGAAGATCAGCGTCGCAGGCTGGCAGATTCAATAAACACAGCGCCTGATGGCTTTGCGGCCTTTGATGCCACCGGGCAGTTACAGTTAATCAACGCGCGTTTAGCGCAGTTACTCCCTGAGACAGAATGCATCTTCTCTCCTGGCTCTCCCTTACATGATGTTGTAACGAAGCTCTGCCAAACCTGCGTTAGCACGTCGGCAGTACTGCCTCTTCACCAAGCCAGCGCACAATGCGATATCGAACTTGCTGGCGGCGAGTGGCGACAGTTGACGTTGCGCAGAACGCAATCCGGTGGACACGTCATGCGCCTTGCTGACATTACCTCTTATAAAGCAACAGCGATTGCCTTGGAAAACGCCCTGGAGCGTGAGCGAGGCATAAGTGATTTCTACCGTAGCTTCGCTGCCATGGTGTCCCATCAGTTTCGCACCTCACTGGCAGTGATTGATTCAGGCCTGCAGCGCTTGATGCGCCACCACTCGGGCTACTCGGCAGAAGAGCGGGCTGCCCGCTATCAACGCTTGCGTGATACCGTCGCCCATATGACTGAATTGGTTGATGCCTCGCTGCTGACTGCACAGCTAGACGCGGGGCAGGTAAGTAGCCATCAACAGCCCCACGACCTGATTAAGCTGGTCAGAAAGGCATGCCACTTACATCAGGAAGCGCTCGGCACTACTCGGCTACTCATTAACGTGGAGATTCCGCCGGGATTAAAAACGTTGCAGGTAAGCTGTGACAAAGCGCTAACCGAACACATTATTGATAACTTGCTGACCAACGCCTGCAAATATTCACGCCTGGGAAGCCCCATCAATGTCGAACTATCACGTGATGCAAACGGGGCTTACTGTCGTGTCAGTAATCAGGGAGATGCCATTCCTGATGCCGAGCAGTCGCATATCTTTGAACGTTTCTATCGTGGTGCCAATAGCACCGGCCAGCAAGGGCTTGGGCTAGGACTCAACATTGCCCGCACGCTGGCACATATTCAACAGGGCGAGCTGACATTGCTCCGTTCAACATCTGAGACGACTACCTTCCAACTCACCCTGCCCCAAGTACAGACACAGGCAGATCAATGCGGTACTCAAGTTGATAAGGAGTTAGCACGATGAATGAACGTGCGCCGTTGGTGCTATGTGCTGAAGATCATGAAGAGCTGCGCCGCGATTTATGCGACGAGCTGCGCGAGGCGGGCTACCGCGTTGTGGAAGCTAGCGACGGAGAGGAAGCGCTGGCACATTTGAAGGCGATGCCCGATGTAATTCTGTGCGATATCACCATGCCGCGCCTGAACGGCTATAACCTGCTACAGCAGGTGCGAAATGAATTCCCAGAACTTGCGGATACACCGTTTATCTTTTTGACCGCGCTTTCAGACCGTTTTGACATTATCGAAGGCAAACGCCTGGGTGCCGACGATTATCTGGTTAAACCGATTGACTACGATCTGCTGCTGGCCACGCTAGAAGCGCGACTGCGACAGGTAAGCCGTATGCGCGCCAAAAGCACGCGAGAGCTCGACCATTTGCGCCAAGGTATCCACCACTTACGCAGTGAAATCAGTGAGCACGCCTTTGCTGCAGCCAAGAGTGCACTCGACCTGATGGCCGCCGGTGTGGTGCTGTTGGATAACCGCGGCCAGCCACTGTTGACCAACCGAGCGGCCTTAAGGCTAAACCTCGACAAGCCGCCATTAAGCGGCATTCCTAGCCTGGAAGGCATTAGCGACACGTCCAGCCAACAACTACATCAAGCCGTGCGCAGAAGCCTAGCCGCCAATCGGCTTAGTGCTGAAAGCACTGATTGCCTACGCCTTTCCCGCTTGGGCGGGCACAGCGACCTGATGCTGTTTATCTGCTCACTCGCCAACGGTGCGGCAAACGCTGATAGCCCCGCGGTAGCTGTCATGCTGATTGACCCGAATCAGCGCGTCCAACTACCGGAGCCACTGCTTGCCGAGCTATTCGGGTTCACCCCCACCGAAGCGACTATCGCCACACACTTAGCCGAGGGGCAACGCAAGGAAGATATTGCCGAGCTGTTGGGCGTTTCCTCGACAACGGTGGCCTTCCACTTACGCAACCTGTTCCAAAAAACCGACACTCGGCGGCAGGCGGAATTGATCGCGGTGATTCTGGCCGGCTCAATGAGTCTATCTATTCAACGTTAAGGTCAGCGTATTGAAACCATGATTAATCGTGAAGGCATTTTCCAAAGACCAGACCAAGTGATCGACATCACGGGTTGGGATGTTCACAGAGATTATGAAGTTTTCCCAGTCGGCGCTCGTGATAAATCGCTCCGCGTCTGCCCTGCCTCCCCCCCATATGATTTCTGCCTGCCTGGGCATCGATATTTATTCAAAGAAGCTATAAAAAGTGCGAAAAATTCAGACAAGCCCCGTTATCCAAATCAATACTGGGCTGAAGTGATCGCTTTTCATATCGGTCGATTAATGGGTCTTACACTGCCACCCGTTTTTATTGCAATTGACTCTGTTCGAAACGAACCAGGCACCGTTAACGAGTGGTTTATTGGCTATGCAGATAGTAAGGAGGCTCGCTACTTTCCAGGCGGAGATTACTTGCAACGTCGCATATCAGGGTTCGATAGAGATAAAGGTAGACAGCACAACTTAACCACTATTATTGAGTTAAGTCGCTTGTTAGAGAGAGGCGGGTGGCTGGCTGATGACTGGAGAGAGTACTGGGGACTTTGCCTATGTTTCGATGCGTTAATTGGCAATACTGATCGCCATCAGGAGAACTGGGGAGTCATTTGGGGAGAAAATGGCCCATCCGCACGCTATACGCCTTACTTTGATAATGGCACTAGCTTGGGACATGAATTACAGTCGCGTAAAATGCAAAGCATGATGCATGATTCCCACCAGCTAAATGCTTACCTTAGAAGAGGCCGACACCACATGCGATGGGCTAAAGAAGACCAAAACCGTCTACCGCTAATCCAGGGTGTTGCACAATATTGCCAACAGTTCCCTATCGCGCGTCCAATACTGATAGAACGATTGCAGCGTTGGTGCGATGATGACCTTAGAAAAATTCTGAATTACCTAACTTGCTTTGACCTCCCACACCCCTTTACCCAACAGCGTGCTGACTTCGTAGCGTTTTTGACTCTGACAAGGAGAGAGCGCCTGCTGCAGGCCCTGGAGAAATAGTATGACCCGCTTAATCGAACATCTAGTGGAACCACACCGGCTGCTGCTTTATTGGCAGGCGCGTGAGAGCACAAGCCGCTCTCGCTATTTAGTGGGGGAACTGATCAAGCGGGACGGTAAAGTGGTTCTCCTGTACGACCTAAATAGTTCTGAGATGGTCGAAGCAAAACGTATGGGCTTTAGAGGCTACCCGGCATTTCCTCTAAAGAAAACTGAGTACAGCAACCAAGTGCTGGAAGCATTCACTCGCCGCTTGCCGCCACGCAGTCGCCGTGACTTTGGGCGCTATCTCGAGCTACGCGCCATTCCAGCGAATGCTACTATTAGCGACTTCGCCTTGCTGGGCTACAGTGGCGCAAAACTACCCAATGACGGTTTTGAAGTTGTTCACCCTTTCGACAACCCACCTGAGGCCTTCGAGGTATTAATCGAAATCGCTGGGTTCCGTCATGAGTCACAGCTTGAGATAACTGATTTACAGGTAGGTGGCAGTATCCAATTTCTTCCCGAACCTGAAAACCCTGTAGACACTGGTGCCATTTGCATCGCAAGCGCCGGGCACAAGCTGGGCTATGTGCCCAGAGGACACCTCGACATGCTTCACCGTATGTTAGCAGAGGGCGCAATCCTTGAAGGGGAAGTATTCCGTACCAACGGAACATCAGAACGCCCGCTTGTCTATGTTTTGACGCGTATTTTAAAGGGCGACCTACCTATCCAAGCACTAAAAATGCAGGCTTAGTTCAACTCATCTGTTCTACCTAAGGCCCCCACCTCTTGGCTTATGAAGCGGTGGGGGCAAACAGAACTACCCTTGAGAAGCCGCCAGTGCTTGATCAATATCTGCTAACAGGTCGTCGATATGCTCAATGCCAATCGACAAGCGCACCATATCCGGCGTAACGCCTGCGGCCTTTAACTCCTGCTCATTTAACTGGCGGTGCGTGGTAGATGCTGGAATCGAAGAGCAGCTTTTAGCATCACCGATATTAACCAAACGCAGAATCAGCGCCAGGGCATCGTAGAAACGCTCACCGGCTGCCTGGCCCCCCTCAATACCAAAGCTAAGAATTCCCGAGGCATGGCCGTTCATATAATGCTTGGCCAGCGCATGGTCAGGGTGATTTTCCAAGCCCGCGTAGTGCACCCATTTCACCAGCGGATGGTTTTCCAAATGCTTGGCAACGGCTAACGCATTGGCACAAATGCGTTCAATACGCAGTGACAGCGTTTCCAGCCCCTGAAGCAGGTTCCAGGCCGCCTGGGCAGAAAGCGCCGCGCCCATGTTGCGCAGCGGCACCACGCGGGCACGGGCAATAAAGGCAGCATCGCCTACATCGCGGGTATAGCTAACACCGTGATAGGAGATGTCTGGCTCGTTTAGTAGCGGGAAACGGCTGGCATTTTCCGCCCAGGGGAATGTGCCTGAATCGACAATCACACCACCCACCGTGGTGCCGTGGCCACCGATATATTTCGTGGCCGAGTGAACGACAATATCCGCTCCGTGCTCAATGGGACGACATAAAAACGGCGTAGCGGTGGTGTTATCAACAATCACCGGCACCCCATGGCGATGTGCCGCGTCAGCTAGCTTTTTCAGGTCCACCACGCCACCGGATGGGTTACCGATGCTCTCGCAAAACACCGCTTTGGTACGCTCATCAATTAACGCTTCGATGCCGTCGATATCATCTTTATCGGCAAACCGTACTTGGATGCCTTGGCGTGGCAAAGTGTGGGCAAACAAGTTGTAAGTGCCGCCATACAGCTCACTAATCGAGACGATATTATCGCCCGCTTCAGCGATGGTTTGGATCGCATAGGTAATCGCCGCCATACCAGACGCCACTGCCAACCCTGCAATGCCACCTTCTAGCGCGGCCACCCGCTGCTCCAGCACGGCGCAGGTTGGGTTCATAATGCGCGAGTAAATATTTCCTTCCACTTTCAGATCAAACAGATCCGCCGCGTGCTGGGCGCTATCAAATGAAAACGACGTGGTCTGGTGGATCGGCACAGCAACAGCGTTTTGTGAATCAGGCGCATAGCCATGGTGGAGGGCAATGGTTTCAGGCTTCATAAGAACGGCTCGCTAGTTGATGAAGAGTCACCCTTGATCCTAAACAAGCGCCACTCTGAAGGCCAACGTCGTTTAGTCGAGGTAATAATCCTGATATGTCAGATATTGCACTTATCTCTCCCCATATATTGCTAGAAGTATAGAGCCACCTATTGATGTACAGTATAATTAGCCTGTTAAAATAAGCCTCATGTTAGACTCACGACTTCCATCATTTATTCATACCTATCGACAAAGGAACTGGCGATGCAAACAACGCCTCTAGTACGCAAAACGTCCTGCACCTTAGGTTTAGCTGCCGTACTCACTCTCAGCGGCTGTCAATCAGGTGCAGACATGGGCGGTATGCTCTCCGCTGGCACCGGCCTAGCAGGCGCTGTCACCATGAGTGACGAACAGATGCAACAACTAGGCGATCAAACGATTGCCCAGCTTGATGCCGAAAACCAGCTTGTCGCCAGTGACAGTCAATATGCCGAGCGGCTGGCAAGCCTGACCCAGGGTTGGGAAAATATCGACGGAAACGATCTTGAGTACAATGTCTATCAGTTGGATGACATCAACGCTTTTGCGGTACCCAACGGCTCTATCCGGTTACATACCGGCCTAATGGACGCAATGACAGACGACGAAGTGCGTTACGTTATCGCTCATGAAATTGGCCACGTGGCGCTAGGACACTCCAAGCGTGCTTTCCAAGTTGCTTACGCAGCATCGGCTGCGCGTGAAGCCGCCGCTGCCAGCGGAAGTGCTACTGCAGCGGCACTGTCAAGCTCTCAACTTGGTGAGCTGGGCGAAAAACTGGTGAATGCCCAGTTCTCTCAACGTCAGGAAAATGAAGCTGATGACTACGCTGTTGAGCTGATGCAGCAGTACAACCTGAATACAGAAGCCTCCCTGACTGCGCTACGCAAATTGGAAGCAGCATACGGCAACAACAGCAGCTTTTTCTCCAGCCACCCCGCCCCGGGTGAACGGGCCGAGCGCCTTGAAGCTACGCTAAACTAAGCGCAGCCTACTGCTTCACCACGTATTACTTCAACGCTCGCTACTCCATTGCCTTGCCAAGTAAGCGCCTCTCGGTCTTGCTTGGCAACGGCATTAGCCTGTTCGCGACCATTTGCCCCCTACCACCCACTACCCAACACAAAGCAGCCGTTTGCCCTCACGGGAGCCGCGTGACGTTTCACCCGTCGCACCTCGTTTTTGTGCGTTAGTGGCCAATCCTAGCCCTCTCAAAAAACATTCTAAATAATAGAATGGTTCGAGTATTTTTAATCAATTTTATAATTATGTTAGCCTGCTTACAATATCTCTCGTCGTCCTATAGCGATGAACAGTCATCGCAAATGTAGCGACGTTTTATTTAACGTGAGGTTAAAAGTTATGAAGTTAATCAATACAGTAGCCGCCGCCGCTCTAATTTTATTCTCTGGTGCAGCACTTGCCGAGCGCGGCTCTGGTGAAGCCAATAAGATCTCCTACCCTGATTCATCAGCGCAACACCAAACCGACGCGAGCACGTTCAGTGCTGCTGAGTTACCAATTAGAAATTCGAAGTAATCAGCAACCTTCCTAAATCAGGAATTTGCTAATGGGTGGGCCTTTTGGTCCACCTTTTTCATCGATGGAAAGAGCGGTATATGAGCACCGATGCCCCCCGCATAGATGCAAATGCTCGCTAGTAATCTCTAGAGACTTGCTGTTAGGTCTTTATTAAGCCCCCGTAAGTTAACTCCAATTCACCACGAAGAAACGTCTCTTGTTGTTCGCCATTCGAACAAAATGTTATTTTCTCGCCTCGTATCCACATCGACGCAGCCGAGACACTCATGAGTAATACCCTACCAGAAGATGCTTTAAAGCCGACGGATCGTGATTTTGTTGCCGCTCTGGCTAGCGGGCTGGAAGTCGTGATGGCGTTTGATGAGACGCACACGCGGATGACGCTCAGCGAAGTCGCCGAGCGCACAGGAATGAACCGCGCGAAAGCACGGCGATTTTTACTGACGCTCCACGCCCTTGGCTATGTACGCAAACAGCAACGCTACTTCGAGCTAACCCCCAAAGTGCTACAGCTGGGCTACTCCTATTTAGCGTCTAATAATTACCGAGGCGTCATTCAGCAGTACCTGGAGGATATTACCCGCCAGTGTGGTGAGTCTTCATCGCTTGGAGTGCTCGATGGTGACGACGTTATCTATCTGGCCCGCTCAGCTGCTCCACACCGCTTAATGGCAATCACGCTTTCCGTCGGCACCCGCCTACCAGCGGCATACACATCCATGGGTAGAGTGCTCCTTGCCCAGTTGCCGGATAGCGAGCTGGATAACTACCTGAGCCAGCTCACCTTAACGCGCTATACCGACAAAACTATTACCGATAGCGCATCACTAAAAGCGGCGATTCAGCAAGCGCGGGAACAGGGTTATGCGATTACCGATCAAGAGTTGGATTCCGGTCTGCGCTCGATTGCTGTACCCGTATTTGATACCCATGGGAAACTGGTCGGCGCGATGAATATCAGTACCAATGCCGCCCGCGTGGATATGCCTACGCTGCTAGAAACTTACCGGCCGTTATTGATGGAAAAAGCACAGCTCATTCGCCAATCGGTGAGTGTGTAGCCAAAATGAATGCTTAAGATGGTTCAGGCTATGGTCAAACGGCAAGTCCTCGTCTTTGGATGTCTGGGAGGGCTTGTCTATTGCCTGTTGACATCAAGACGGTTGCAGAAGAGACCACGACATCAATATGCTAAACGTCGCTACACGCTCTCAATTGTGACTCGATCAAGTAGTCCCCACTACTTAGCCGGCGCCTCTCCTGAACCACCAATATCCACGCATGAGTGACGCCAACGCCACCTTGGAAGCCGGCACAGCTAACCGGTCTCCCTCTCCATCTCGCCACATTGACTAAATAGAATGAAAACACTCCTCTACCAACGGGCGTATTGCCTTTAGTAACACATCATTCCCATCAGCCGTTCTCCACCCTAGCTCAACCGAAAAATGGCCCAACGGTAGCGGACAGGGCAGCACCTTCAGCCCTGTCATGGCAGCAATTGAAGTGGCAGCATGCGCCGGTATGGTGGCAATCGCCGACGTCCCTTTCAGTAAGTAGGGCAAGGCAGCAAAATGCGTTGTGGCAGCGACGACGCGGCGCGACAGTCCCCGTTCTGCCAATACTTCGTCGACGATACCCACAAAACCACCCGATGACACCAGGATATGCTCAGCGGAAACGAAGCCTTCGATATCTAGCACTGCTGTCGCCCAGTGTTCAGGATCCACTACACAGGCGTAACTCGCCTCACCGAGTAGACATCGGCTCAAGCCACTTCTTGCCAATCCTCCTGAGCTAATCGCCAAGTCCAAGTTTCGTCCTGCCAGGGCATCAGCGACCACTTGGCTGTGAGCTTGCCGGAAAACCAGGCGTAAGCCGGGCATTGCGTGCGCCGCACGCTCGATCAGACGTGATCCAATGGCGATTTCAAAGTCATCGGAAAGACCAACTGTCACAGACCGCCCCTCGAAACTGCGTCCTAATGGCGACACCATGGCAAGGCTTTGGCGGATTTTTTGCAGCGCCTCTGAAACAACGAGCTTCAACTGTTGAGCAAGCAGGGTCGGCGCCAGCCCGCGCCCGGTGCGCAGAAACAACGGATCACCATAAACGTCTCTCAAGCGCTTTAATGCCGCACTCACCGCCGATTGGGTCAACCCTAGCCGCGTTGCTGCGCGACTCGCACCGCCCTCTTCATAGAGAGCTTCAAATACCTTGAGTAAGTTCAGGTCCGTTTTTGCGATATCAACTTTATTCATAACAAACAGAAACAAGCCTATCTTCATTAATATCGCTATAGCTTATAGCATTTTTTGTTATCAACTTTTGACGCGTTTTTCCCAAAGGTACCCAGCATGACGCAAACGACCGTTGCCGCTCTCCAAATCGGCTCACTCCCCTCAGGCAAAGCCGCTACACTCGATCTCATCCTCTCCTATGAGTCTGCCATTATTGAAGCGGGTGCCACCTTAGTGGTGTTGCCCGAAGCCGTACTCGGTGGCTATCCCAAAGGGGAGATTTTCGGCACTCGGCTTGGCTACCGGCTGCCCGAGGGCCGTGACGCTTTCGCCGCTTACTTTGCTAACGCAATTGATGTTCCTGGCCCTGAAACAGAAGCTCTTGCTGATCTCTCGGCGCGTACCGGGGCAACCCTCGTGGTAGGCATTATTGAGCGTGATGGCAGCTCGCTCTACTGCTCAGCGCTATTCTTCGACCCTGAACAGGGGCTTATCGGCAAGCATCGCAAGCTGATGCCAACAGGCACAGAACGATTGATTTGGGCTCAAGGTGATGGCTCCACCCTAACCACTGTGAATACCCAAGCAGGGACTGCAGGTGCCGCTATCTGCTGGGAAAATCATATGCCGTTGCTGCGCACCGCTATGTACGCCAAGGGGGTTGAAATATGGTGCGCCCCCACAGTGGATGAACGCGATGTCTGGCAAGCATCCATGCGCCATATCGCCCACGAAGGGCGCTGTTTCGTCGTTAGCGCCTGTCAGATCCAACCCTCTCCCGCCGAGCTTGGCATTGAAGTAGCAGATTGGGACAGCAATCGCCCGCTGATTCGCGGCGGCAGTCTGATCGTTGGCCCGTTAGGAGACGTGCTTGCAGGACCGATGCGCGAACAGGCAGGCTTGCTAACAGCGCAGGTAGATACCGCCCAACTCATTCAGGCACGCTATGACTTTGATGTTGTTGGGCATTACTCCCGCCCTGATGTATTCGAGCTAACCGTCGATGAGCGGCCAAAGCAGGGGGTCGTCTTTAATTGCTAACGGTCTGTGCCACTGGCAGACGTTACGTGGGTAAGATGAACTGCACCTATCCCAGGTAGCGTTAGCCATTAAACGCACCGCCAGGACATATGCGTAGTGACGCTCAGCAACTGACTGCCTAGTGATACTTAACAAATAGTTCGCAGAGTAAGTTTTATAGAGTTCTGAGTAAGTAGTCACTCAGAACTCTATGCTTTGTTACTATTTGCTCGACGGCCCCAGGAAACGCGTTTCACTAACACGCGTTACCGATGGTTCTTCCAGCGATGTAAAGCGCAGCTCAATGGGGTGGCTGGGTTGAGTCAAAACACCCTCATCGGCGCTGAGAGCAACCCGTAAGCGGCGAGTCTCGTTAGCCTCTACGTCAATGGTTTCCATGCCTTGTAAGCGCAGCCCTGGCAAGCCGGATGCCGTTAACACATAGCGGTGAGGATCGGTATCTTGATTGCGCAGCGTTACGTTGTAGTAGTTGACGATGCGTCCACTTTCGGTGCCTTCAAACAACGCTTGGCGATCTCGCGCAATATCAACATCAATGGGTACTCGGGTATTCAAGAAGCCAACGAGTAGCGCCACCATAGAGAGCAACGCCACAGCATAAGCGATCAGTTGAGGGCGCCAGAAACGGGTGCCTTTTCCCTCCAACGCGCGCTCCGTGGTATAGCGTACGAGGCCAAGCGGTTTATTAAGCCGTGCCATGACGCTGTCACAGGCATCAATACACGCGGCGCAGCCAATGCATTCGTACTGCAGCCCATCACGAATATCGATCCCTGTTGGGCATACCTGAACACACAGCTCACAATCGATGCAGTCACCAACACTGGATGTCTTAGCAGCTTTTTGATGATGATTACGGCGAGGCTCACCACGCGCAGCATCATAAGAAACAATCAGTGTATTAGCGTCGAACATTGCCGACTGAAAACGCGCGTAAGGACACATATGGAGGCAGACTTGGTGGCGTAGCCAACCCGCATTCAGGTATGTAAAAACCGTGAAGAAGCCGATCCAAAATAGCGCCCAGGGGTGCGCATTCAAGCTGACAAAGTCCACCACCAACGCTCTAATCGGCGTGAAGTAACCGACAAAGGCGATCCCCGTTGCCAGCGCGATCAGCAACCAAGCCGCATGTTTAGCGGTTTTGCGCCACAGCGTGTCAAAGGTACGTGATGCGTTATCACGACGTATGCGACGGTGCCGTGGCCCTTCCAAGCGATGCTCAAACCAGATAAACAGAAAGGTCCAAACGCTTTGCGGACAGCTATAGCCACACCACACGCGCCCCGCCGCTACCGTGATCAAAAACAAGCCAAAGGCGCACAGCACCAAGATCCAGGTGAGCAAGATAAAGTCTTGTGGATAAAACGTCGCCGCAAAAATATGGAACTCTTGGGCAGCAAGGTCAAACCATACCAGAGGCCGGTCCCCCCAATTAACCCATGGCAAGCCAAAATACAGCGCCATTAACAACCAGTTTGAGTAACGCCGGATGCGTTGAAAGAAGCCGCCAATTTCTCGCACATAAATATGCCCAAGCTTGGATGGCTTATTACTGGGTGGCTTGTTACTAGCAGGCTGATGACGGGAATCATTAGCAGAAGGCGAGTGGTATTCAACCGCTGCCTCAGTGGTTAGGTTTTGCAATGGAATGCGTTGCGTCATACCGATATCCAGAATAGAGGGAGTGGAGGTCATACGGTCGAGGGGCGTCGCCGATTATTAACCACCACTATCCCCACTACGCTGACTAACAAACAGGCGCAGTTTTAGATAAATATTGCGTATCAGTTGCGTCGAAACAGCTTATAAATTCACCTTCTGATATGCTTTTTATTAATGAATTTGAGCCTGTTTTAAATTTCCCACATGCGTCACAGTGGCATTTCCCTCTAGCAGAGAGTTTCACTTGTGCCACTTAAAACTGTGATGGAGTATCCTGGGGCTATCCTCAACGCACCGACGGTTTATCCCATGAAACGTTACGAACAATTTGCCGATGAGATCGCCACGTTGATTCGTCAGGGCGTGCTTGGCCCTGGGGAGCGAATTCCCTCGGTTCGCTAGGCCAGTCGTCACCATGGGATCAGCCCATCCACGGTGTTTCAGGCGTACTACTTACTCGAAAACCGCGGTCTCATCACGGCACGAGCACGCTCAGGCTATTTTGTTCGTGAACATGCTCGGCGCTTGCTGGGCGAGCCACGTGTGACGTTGCAGCCCACTGACCCCGCGGAAGTAGAAGTCAGTGAGCTAGTGTTCTCGGTGCTCGACTCACTGCAGGATGATCGAACGGTGCCTTTTGGGTCAGCTTTCCCAAGCCCTGAGCTTTTCCCGCTTTCTCGGCTGAGCACCAGCATGACACGTGGTCTGCGCGAGCTTTCTCCTCAGCAGGTAGTGGCCGACATGACCACCGGGCATGTCGACCTGTGCCGACAAATCGCCCTGCGCTACATGCTGGGGGGAATTCAGCTTCCAATGGAAGAGCTGGTGATTACCAATGGCGCGATGGAAGCGCTCAACTTAGCCCTGCAGTGCGTGACCCAACCTGGCGATTTGGTGGCGGTTGAGTCCCCGGCGTTTTATGCCAGCCTGCAAGTATTGGAGCGGCTAAAACTGCGTGCACAGTGCATCCGCGCGAGGGTATCGACCTTGATGTGTTAGCGGAGCGGCTAGCATCGTTACCTATCAAAGCCTGCTGGTTTATGAGTCATCTGCAAAACCCGCTCGGCGCCAGCCTAAGCAATGAGCGTAAGCAGACCCTTTATCAACTATTAAAGCAGCACCAAGTCCCTATGCTAGAGGATGACGTGTATGCCGAGCTTTACTTTGGCAGCACGCCACCTGCCCCAGTGAAGGCGTTTGATGATGAGGGGTTAGTGATTCACTGCAGCTCTTTCTCGAAATGTTTGGCGCCTGGCTATCGCGTTGGCTGGGTAGCCGGGGGGCGCTACGCCGAAGCTATTTCAAGACTGAAGTTAATGACGACTATTTCGCCCTCCATTCCCGCGCAGGCAGCCATTGCCGACTATTTACAGCACGGCGGCTATGACCGTCACTTACGTAAGCTCCGCCACGCTCTGGAAGCCCAACAAGGTAGTATGCTGGCGTCTGCAGACCGCTACTTTCCCACCCAAACGCGTATTACCCGCCCTGATGGCGGCTACTTTTTATGGGTAGAGTTTCCTGAAAAAGTTGACTCACTACGCTTATTTAACATGGCGCTCGACCACGGTGTTAGCTTAGCGCCAGGCCCCATTTTTTCTGCAACCCAGCAGTTCCGACACTGTGTACGCTTAAGCTATGGCCACCCGTGGACAGCACGCAGCGAGCGGGGCATGACCCTGGGGCAGTTATTAACTCTTTTTTAACCCCCTTGTTTTAATCCTCCCTATTTTAACAGCCCTGTTTTAACAACTCGATTCTAGTAGACCGGTCACAACTTATTGCCGCCATGTTGCTTACCTCGTGGCGCTCTCAATCAACTGATATGGTTGTTTAATAAAAATCTGAGTCTGTTATGAAATACAGCAGACAATAGACTACTCCGATGAAGCCACACAGCGGCTATACCGGCCCGCTATTGAGTTAAAGAGGGTGGCTGTCACCGGAGGAAGCACCATGTTCGGAATTGAGGCCGTTGACCTGGCCAGAATTCAGTTTGCCTTTACGATTTCCTTTCACATTATCTTTCCTGCCATCACCATCGGGCTAGCCAGCTACTTAGCGGTATTAGAGGGTCTCTGGCTTAAAACCCAACGGGATACCTATCGCCTTCTTTACCATTTCTGGTCAAAAATATTCGCCGTTAATTTTGCGATGGGGGTGGTATCCGGCATTGTGATGGCGTACCAGTTTGGGACCCACTGGAGCGGATTTTCCGCCTTTTCAGGCAGCATCACAGGGCCCTTGCTCACCTATGAAGTGCTTACCGCCTTCTTCCTTGAAGCCGGGTTTTTAGGCGTAATGCTATTTGGCTGGGAACGTGTCGGCCGAGGCTTACACTTTTTCGCTACCTGTATGGTTGCACTCGGCACCATCGTGTCGATGTTTTGGATTCTCTCCTCCAATAGTTGGATGCAGACACCTCAAGGGCACGAAATTGTTAATGGCGCGGTGATTCCAGTTGACTGGATGAAGATTGTCTTTAACCCCTCGTTCCCCTATCGACTTGCCCATATGGCCCTAGCCGCCTTTTTGAGTACAGCCTTATTCGTCGCTGCCTCCAGCGCTTGGCTGCTGCTACGGGGTAAGCAGTCTGCCGAGGTACGGACGATGCTTTCCATGGCACTCATTATGCTGGCAATCACCGCTCCGCTACAGGCTGTGGTGGGAGACTTTCATGGCCTCAATACGCTTAAACATCAGCCTGCCAAAATCGCCGCTATCGAAGGGCATTGGGATAACAGCAGCGGCGAGCCCACCCCACTCATTCTATTCGGCTGGCCCGATATGGCGCGCGAAGAAACCCGTTTCAAACTGGAGATCCCTGTGCTGGGAAGCCTGCTGTTAAAACATAGTTTGACCGAGCAGGTGCCCGCCCTTAAAGAGTTCGCCCCACAAGACAGACCCAATTCGACCATCGTGTTTTGGAGCTTTCGCTTGATGGTGGGGTTGGGCGTATTAATGATTTTGCTTGCCATCGTGGGCAACATCCTGCGCCTCAAAGGTCAACTTTATGGCTCCCATAAATTTCTTATCTGCACCCTATGCATGGGGCCAGCAGGTCTGGTGGCACTGCTAGCGGGCTGGTTTACCACAGAAGTAGGCCGACAACCCTGGGTAGTTTACGGGTTATTAAGAACCACCGATGCAGCATCAGCGCACAGTGCTGTTCACCTCAGCATTAGCTTAACTATTTTTGTGGTGGTGTATCTGGCGGTTTTTGGCACCGGCGTTGTGTACATGATGCACTTGGTAAACAAAGGCCCAAGCGAGCCCTCCACACCTACGCTAGGCGGCCCGGGCCATCATCGCACGCCAGCTCGCCCTCTCTCGGCGGCCAATGAAACGCTGAGCACAACTCACTAATTAGAACGGGGTGCACTATGGGAATTGATCTATCACTCGCCTGGGCCATTATCATTCTGTTTGGGTTGATGATGTATGTAGTCATGGATGGGTTTGACTTGGGCATTGGCTTGCTCTTTCTGCATGTTCATAACGAGCAAGACCGAGACATTATGATGAACACCGTTGCGCCGGTGTGGGACGGTAACGAAACGTGGTTGGTGCTAGGCGGAGCAGGGTTGTTTGCTGCGTTCCCCCTCGCCTACGCAGTCGTGTTGGAAGCGCTGGCTATTCCGCTGATCGTGATGCTGCTAGGGCTGATTTTTCGCGGCGTCGCCTTTGAGTTTCGCTTCAAGGCCTCCCCCGAGCGACGGCATGTATGGGATAAAGCTTTCATTGGCGGCTCGCTGCTGGCAACGGCAGCCCAGGGCATTGCATTGGGTGCTTATATTCAAGGTATCGCTTTCGACGGCACTCACTACAGCGGAGGAGCGCTGGATTGGCTAACGCCATTCTCGCTATTTTGCGGTATCGGCTTGCTGTTTGCTTATGCTCTGCTTGGCAGCACTTGGCTGATTATGAAAACTGAAGGGCTCTTGCAACAACGGATGTACCAGATCACCAAACCGTTAATCATCGGGCTACTCATTATGATCGCCCTGATAAGCGTATGGACACCGCTGGCCTATCCAAACATTGCGTCACGCTGGTTTTCGTTACCCAACCTACTGTGGTTCTTACCGGTGCCGCTATTAGTAGCTATCACCGGCTGGTGGCTGTGGCGTGCCATTACTTATCAGCGCAACGCGCTTCCCTTTATTTTGGTACTGGGGCTGGTTTTTCTAGGCTATAGCGGTTTGGGCATTAGCTTGTGGCCAACCATTATTCCGCCGAATGCATCTATCTGGCAGGTTGCCGCTCCGCCCCAAAGTCAAGGCTTTGCCTTAGTGGGAACACTGTTTATTTTACCAATTATTTTGATGTACACCGCATGGAGCTACTACGTCTTCCGCGGCAAGGTGAAGCCGGGTGATGCCTACCATTGAACAAGCTGATGTTGATCAACGTACTGGTATTAAGGAACGTACAGGAGCAATGCAATGAAATCACTCGCTAAGCGTTTAGGCTGGTTAATGACCCTTTGGTTGTCGAGTGTTGGTGTTCTGTTACTGCTTTCACTGGGAATTAAGCTCATGATGGGGCTAGTGGGCTTAACCAGCTAAACGACTGACTTTGTCTGGTCAACGTATTAGGCATGGGGTCATAGGTTATGAATGCTCTATGGCAACGTGCCTGCCACTGAACAATATTCACCGCTGTACAAAATCCGACGTTGTTGATGCCGCCGAAAAATCGCGCAGCTCCCTTACTCTTTCACGCCTCCAACTCCCCACTCGCCTTCATCAAGACCAAAGTATAAGAATTACAATTATCAAAAATTGATAACTTTTTTTTCCTTTGCTTATTTTACTGCGTATCGTTTATCAAAATTTGAGGTAATTTCGATGGGGCCATCCGACCGCATGCTGGCGCTGCTGTGCTGCCTAGCCAATCAAGGAGAAGCAATGACGGTGAAGTCGCTGGCCGAGCTAACCGCTCAGCCAGTCTCGACTGCATACCGCCACCTGCGCCAACTTTTGGCCTGGGGCCTAGTCAGCGAGCGCGAGGGTGGCACCTATGCGCCAGGCCCTCAGGCGGTGCGTCTGCACCAAGGTTTCGAACACCACAACGAACTGCTTCGCTGGGCTCGCCCGGTGCTGATCGAGTTGACTGAGACCACCCAGGAGAGCTCAGCGCTGCTGATAGCAGTACGTGACCACGCCCTCTGCGTAGAGATGATCGATAGCCCACAGCCGCTGCGCTGCTGCTACCACCGGGGCCAAGTGCAACCGTTACTCAAGGGTGCCAGCGCTCGGGCGCTGTTGGCCTGGATGAGCGAAGAAGAGCGTCAAATGGCACTGATGCTTCGCTCGGCGGCGGAGCGGGACGATGCCCTGATCGGCCTTGAGGCTATTCGCCAGCAGGGCGTAGCGATCAGTCTGGGCGAAATAGATCAAGGGGTGTGGGGCGCCAGCGCGCCAGTGTTCAACGGCCGCAGTCGCCTTAAGGCTGTGATCAGTGTGATGGCCCCCAGCGCCCGGGCTCAAGACCGAGCCGAGGCCCTGAGCGAGGCCACGCGCCTCAGTGCACAACGATTAGGAGAACTCCTGCAGTGACACAAGCAGATAATGAGGCGGCGCTGATGGCGCCCTGGCAAGGCCGGGTCGATAACACGGAGACAGGTGACGCACGGCGCTGGCATCAGGTGATGCGTCCGGTTTCTCAGGCCAAGGCGCCGGGGCGCGCTTTGTTAGGTTTTTGCTCTGATGCTGGCGTCGCCCGCAACCAAGGACGGACGGGGGCCAGTGAAGGCCCCCTGGCGCTGCGTCGCCAGCTAGCTAACCAGGCTTATCACCTAACGGCACCGCTGTATGATGCCGGCGATGTGGTCTGCCAAGGCGACAACCTAGAGAGCGCCCAGCAAGCCTTCGCCGGGCAGGTGTCCGAACTGCTCGAACAGGGGCATCGGGTTATCGGCTTAGGCGGCGGCCACGAGATCGCCTTCGCTAGCTTTTCGGGGCTGCTAGCTCACGCCCAACGTCAGGCGACGATGCCGCGCCTAGGCATTCTCAACCTGGATGCTCATCTTGACCTACGCCAGGCCGAGCGCGCCAGCTCCGGCACGCCCTTTCGGCAGTGCGCCGAGCTGTGCCAAGAGGCGGGCATCGACTTCCACTACACCTGCCTTGGCGTGAGTCGTGGCGGCAATACACCAGCGCTTTTCGCCCGCGCCGAGTCGCTGGGAGTGGAGTGGGTGCTCGACGAGCAGTGTCGCTCGCTGGACAGCCCCGCGATGAAAGCCGCTCTGGAGCGGCTGCTGACACAGGTCGACTGGCTCTACCTCACCATCTGCTTAGACGCCTTACCAGCCTGGATTGCCCCGGGCGTCAGCGCCCCTTCCGCCCGGGGCATCGAGCTGTCCCTGGTTGAGGATGTCATTGATCATCTAGCCGCACGCGTTGCGCTGCCAGTAGTGGACGTAGCCGAGTTCAATCCAAGCCTAGATATAGACGCGCGAACGGCCCGTGTGGCGGCCCGTCTGGTCGAGCGCCTGGCGCGCTAACCAACGATTAACCGGTCGTCAACGGCCACCCCTACCCGACCGCCCTGAGCGGCACACAACAACTCATGGAGCATCAACATGCACTTTACTCTGGATGCCGTGTCCACCACGGCACTGGCGCTGATATTGCTTGCATTTGGCGCCGGGCTTAAGCGCCGGCTCAACTGGCTGGAACACTTCTGCGTCCCTACCCCAGTGATCGGCGGTTTCGGCTTCGCCCTGCTGGCCTGGCTGCTGCGCGATCTTGGCTTGGTTACCTTCGAGCCTTGACACGGCGATGCAGAGTCCATTGATGATCGCCTTCTTCACCACCGTGGGCCTGGGTGGAAGCCTGGCGCTGCTCAAGAAGGGCGGTAAGGCGCTGGGCATCTATCTAGTGGCCTGCTGGCTGCTGGCGCTGATGCAGAACGGCGTGGGCATTGGCATGGCCAGCCTGCTTGGCCTCGACCCGCTGATCGGCCTGATGGCCGGAGCCACCTCCTTAGAGGGCGGCTTTGGCGCAGCAGCGGCCTTTGGCCCTGAGGCGGAAGCCCTGGGTGCCCAGGGTGCCACTACTGCCGCCATTGCCTCTGCCACCTTCGGCATGATTGTCGGCGGTGTGATCGGCGCGCCCATCGCCCGCTGGATCATCGATCGTCGGCAGATTCCGGTTGTCGCCGAGGACGTGCATGATCTGGAGAAACTGCAAGCCGAGGAGCGCCCCACCCAAGCGCCCATCGACAGCCGTACCCTGCTGCGCGTGCTGGCCGTTGTAGTACCGATCATGGTACTGGGAGTGTGGTTCAAAGAGGCCCTGTCAACTCACCTAGGGGTCATCCTGCCGAGTTATGTGGGCGCCATGTTTGTCGCCATCCTGCTACGCAATCTTAATGATCGCTTCCACTGGGTCAGCATGCCAGACAACGCCCTCGCCACCCTGGGCGACGTAGCCTTGGGCGTCTTCCTGACCATGGCAATGATGAATCTTAAGATCTGGCAGCTCCAGGAGATGGGCGGCTCACTGCTGTTAATCCTGCTGGTGCAGACCTTGGCCATCGTCTTCCTGGCCGTGGTGGTGCTGTTCCGTCTGCTGGGCCGCAACTACGACGCCGCAGTGCTTACCGCGGGCTTTATTGGCCACGGTCTAGGCGCTACTCCCAATGCGGTGGCGAATATGAGCGCGGTGTGCGAGCACTATCGTGTGGTGTCGCATAAGGCCTTCATTATCGTCCCGCTGTGCGGCGCCGTGCTGATCGATATTGTCGCCATCCCCGCCATTACCTGGTGTCTGAACGCCTTCGCCTGATCAATGTTCGTCCGACAACGCTAGCCTCTGGATTCAGCTGGCGTTGTCGTTTTTGTCGCCGATGCCGCGAAGGTACTCATTACCTCTAGCCACACCTCTGCTACCGGTGAAGGCAAACCCTCGCGGCAAATTGCGCTCCCCAGGCACCTGCTCCAACTCCTCCATGGCTTTCGACCGTATAACGCCAATCAGAAACGCATTAGGACACGTTATCCTCTTTAGTAACGGGCTCTTCGATGGGCTCGCCATTCTCATCCAGCAATTGGTGATCATATGCTGCTTGAAGCCCCGTCTCTTCAGCAGCGGACTGCTCCTCTTGCAGTGGTTCTTCTTCAACTGATTCTTCCACCAAGTCTGCCCAGTAATCAATGTGGCCAGGATAAGCTGGCGATATAATCGCCACCACAATACCAACGACAGAAAATAGCGAAAATGCGTAGGCATAACCAAAGCCGTCCACCAGCATACCAACAACCGGCGATCCTACTGCCTGCCCAAGCGCACAGGCCATAAAAGGCAAGACTGGCCCCATGGAAAGCCGCCCCGGCAATAGCCGAATCCCCGTCATCAGATACAGTCCCGTTAAGCTCATGTAAGCAAGTCCAAACACCATGGCGGAAAATATCGCCAATGCTAACTGGCCTGGACTGGCAGCAAGCAACACCAAGCTTGAAGACAACATCATTAACATTAATGCCTGCGTAATAGGAGGGTTATTACGGTCAGCCAAATCACTCACTACGGCACCTCCAAGCCCAGCAAGTCCTACGGCAAACCAAAGCCAACCAGTTTGATTAGGAGGCAACCCACCAAGGGTAACGGCCAAATCAGGCGCAAAAAGCCAGAACGGCGAAGACACAAACCCCATAGCGAAAGCAAAGAGTGATAGCCGGGTAAGGCGCGACCACTGTAGCCGCGTGATTGGCGGTGGCGGCGCCGCATTCGCTGGCACAACCCGAGAGACCGAAGGAATAAAGTACCAGGCAGCAATGACCCCTAAGCCTGCCAAAACAGCAAAGCTAGTGTAGGTAAAGCGCCACGCATCGGCCAGGAAAACGACCGTCGGCACTGCTACGATAATGCCAATACTGGTGCCAGCATTCATGATAGAGCTAACGCGGCCATGCATTGTTCGGATCACCAGCGCCTGCATAGCAGCCGTCAGAGCGGGCATCATCAAGCCGGTACAAATGCCGCAGACAAAAACACCTACGCCGAGCGATAAGGCGCCAGAAGACTGGCTGATAAAGACAAGGCCAGCCACACCAAATCCACCTGACAACACCGCTAAATTACGCGCACCGAGCCGATCGGCTGCAAGCGGTGCGAACAACGTCGCCAAGACAAAACTAATAAACGGCAGCGCCCCAATAATGCCAATCAAGTACGCTGTCAGTTCTAGCTCGGCGCTAATGGAAGGCACAAATAAACCAAACGCAAAGCGCGCAAGTCCATAGCTAATCGCTACCAGCGCTGCACCAAATAGGGCGAACCCCATGTTCGACAAGGTTTTCATACCGAGCACTCCACGGCCGTGTGTGTCTTGTGCATCAAGCTGATCTATCAACTGCGCCACCAATAGCTTACTTCGCTGGGTGATTGCAATCTCCGGCTGTGTGGCTGCCGCAAAGAGGTATGATTTAGTCGATACGCAGAATGCTTAAGTTAAAAATAAGCATTAAAAGAAGGTGACACTGAAAGTTTCACCGCTAGCTGCCAAGGGCGTTGATAACATCGCTAAGAAGTCACTTCGGTTGTATCAACCCATCACCGTTGCTTTGAAAGCAACAAATTTGTCATTAAAACGACTCTTTTCTACCCGCCAAGTCGCTTAGCTTACAAAAAGCCGAATAAAGGCACCGACAACAGTAGGGATAGGAAATGTTTTCAGATAAACAAGTTAGTGAAGCCACTGCTTTGCGGCATCGGCTACACCAGCAGCCCGAGCTTAAATTCCAGGAAAATAACACCGCCGCGCTGGTCGCGGAGCGGCTAAGAGCGCTTGGCTATCGCGTTACCGAAGGTATTGCCACTACAGGCGTTATGGCTGAGCTAGCGACCGGTCACGAAGGCCCAGTGATTGCCTTTCGCGCCGATATGGATGCGTTACCCATCAAGGAAGCCAACACATTTGAGCATCGCTCCCAACGGCAAGGTTTGATGCATGCCTGTGGTCACGATGGGCATACCGCCACGCTTTTGTTGGCTGCCGAGGCCATCATGGCGCTGCGTGACGAGCTGTGTGGACACATTAAACTGCTATTTCAGCCTGGCGAGGAAGGTGGCAATGGTGCCGACATCATGGTCAAGGCAGGGGTATTGGAAAACCCCAAGGTGGACGCGATATTTGGCTACCACAACCGCCCTGGTTTCCCAACAGGCCAACTGTTTGTTAAACCCGGGCCGGCTATGGGCGGTAACGACACTTATAAAATCACTATCGAAGGTATTTCCGGCCATGCCGCCATGCCGCACTTGGCGGTAGATCCTATTTATGTCGGGGCATCGCTGGTACAGCAGTTGCAAGGGTTAGTGGGCCGCCACAAATCGCCGCTGGAAGCAGGCGTGATCACTGTAGCTGCTTTCCATGCGGGCGATGCCGCAAATGTGATTCCTGGCCAAGCCGAGCTGCTAGTGAATATCCGCAGCGACCGCCCCTCTTCACGCGAAGCGCTTGCAGGCAAGCTTAAGCAGGTAACCGCTGGCGTATGCGCAGCCCACAGTGCGCAGTTTCATCTGGAACACCTACACCAGGTGCCCCCCCTGGTTAACGACCCTGCGTGGTCAGAACGTGTGTTAGCGGTTGCCAACAAGCACGGAATAAGCCACGACATTCAGCAGCTGGACTATATGCCCACTATGGGTGCCGAAGATTTCGCGTTCTACCTGCAGGAAGTACCGGGGTGTTTCTTCTTTGTCGGTAATGGCGATAGCGCCTATCTGCACAACGAGCACTACGACTTTAACGATGCTGTTCTGCCGGTCGCAGGCGGGATGTTTGTGGCGCTGGCAAAAGAGCTGTTAGCACGAGCGTAATTCTCTGCAGGCCTCTCATTATTACGATTAAAAAAATAACGTTAAGTAAAAAGGATTAATACGATGCAAGGTGTTCTTTCATCTATTGAGCGTGTGGGTAATAAGCTCCCACACCCGTTTATTCTCTTTGTCATTTTGGCTGGCGTAGTTGTGGTCGTCTCAGCCCTGCTTGCCGCACTCGGCGTTTCAGCGGTTAACCCGCAAACCGACGCAGTGGTGCAGGTACGCAGTCTACTCTCGGCTGATGGCATTGAGTTTATGCTGACCAGCGTGGTCAGTAACTTCGTTAACTTCCCTCCCCTCGGCCTTATTTTGGTGGTGATGTTTGGCATTGGTTTGGCCGATAAAGTGGGCTTAATGTCGACCTTGATGCAGGTGAGCGTGGCGAAAGCACCACCCGCTCTGCTCACTTTCTGCGTTTTTATGGCGGGTATTTGCGGCAGTATTGCCTCCGATGCCAACTACCTGATCCTGATCCCGCTAGCCGCCATGGTGTACTACTCGGTGGGCCGTCACCCAATCGCCGGTGCAGCTGCCGCCTACGCAGCGGCAGGCGCCGGGTTTGATGCCAGCCTGTTCATTACCGTCGGGGATGCGCTGTTTGCTGGCATAACCACGGAGGCCGCACGCTTGGTAGACCCAGACGCCTACGTCTCACCTGTTGATAACTACTACTTTGTGGCCTGCTCAGTGTTTGTGCTGGCAATTGTTGGCACGTTAGTCATCGATAAGATCGTAGAGCCGAGGCTGCAACGCACCCTACCGATAAGCAAAGACTTTAAAACTGACATTATAAAACCGGCATTAACCGACGCAGAAAAGCGCGGCCTAAAGCGGGTAGGTATTGCCACACTGATTTACCTAGCGCTGATCTTAATCGCCGTGGTGCCCGAGGCATCACCACTGCGCAATGAAGAGGGCGGCTTGATCCCCTCGCCCTTTTTGCGCTCACTCGTGCCACTGATGTTTGGCTACTTCGTCACTATTGGCTTGGTATACGGCATCACCACCGACAAGATCACCAGCAGCCGTGATGTACCACAACGCATGGCGGAGTCTGCCAGTGACTTAGCACCTACCCTAGCCCGGATTTCTCACAGGGTATAAAAGAAAGCGGCTGA
>NZ_JABUZD010000037.1:0-8920 GCF_014897875.1 Halomonas sp. 3A7M | reverse complement strand
TCCCGGCACTAGAAGTACCGGGTATCCCGCGCAAAATCTGATGAGCCGTCAAAACCGTTCTTTGCGCTGTTCACTGAAAGCTATGTCACTTCTACCTCACCGTCTGGTGCGTGCATACCTTGTTGACGACACGCCACATGGGAAGTATCGCCAGGCTGTTTCGGTACAGGGCATTGTGTCTCTTTCCCCGATCATCGGCCTTTTTGTTTTCTTTTTCTGGCGGGCATTTGCGGGTGTCGGTATCGAATGGATCATGCCGTCGATTCTTGCTCTGGCAGTTGGCGGGGTCTTTATGGCCATCTCTACGGCTGGAAGATATGTCAGGAAGGGAGGGATGCGGCGTTTCATTGGCTTGCAGCTATACGCCCTTTTCTGTTGGCTCCTGACGGCCTCTGTCGTGTTTTCTACCCCCTACCTGCTACCTTGGGCCGCCTGATGCCTTCAGGCTCTCACAAAGGCTTACAGCCCCCTTTTTGGGGGTTTTTTGTTTTTGCCTAGAAATCCGGTGTTCCGCTGGCCTGTCTGATCATTTCCTGCGCGTACTCTGCCAAGGTACTTTTCATTCCAGAGGAATACTCATGTCAAAAGCTACATCTTCGGCCACAGGCGACCGTCGCACGATGCACCTTGCGCTTGGCGGTATTATCGGCAGCGGATTGCTGGCAACACTTGCATTCGGTTTGCTGCTGAACGCCCAGACTGAAACGGCTGATCAACTCCAACAGACCAATGCGAAACTGTCTGACCTTGCCGATGCCATCAACACTTCCTCTGGACAGCAAACGCGTAACACTGACCTGGTGGCCGCCGTTGATCAGGTGATGCAGCAGCGAGCGCAGGCCGAGCAAGAGGCACAGCGCCAGGCATTGTTAGAGGGGTATGACAATGCCCCTACCGATTTGGAAGACGATACGCCCTGGACATACGGGGATGCTGACGCTCGCTTCACGCTGTACACCTATTCCGATCCCAACTGCCCGTACTGCCGTCAGTTTCACAATACTCCCAAGCAACTTGTTGATAGCAGTCAGGGCGTGATGAAGGCTCAGTACCATCACATGACGATCATGGATGCCAACTCGACCACCCAAGCATTGGCGAGTGAGTGTGCAGGCCGTCTCGGTGATAATCAGCATTTCTGGGCGCTTAACGACTATATCTACGAGAATCATCAGGTGCGCGAAGCGGGTTTGCTCGATGTAGCTGAAACGATGGGTTTTGATCGTTCAGCGTTTCGTCAGTGTATGCAAAGCAGCGATGTACAACGCCATGTGGCTGTTCTTGGGCGTGAAGCACAATCAGAAGGTGTTACGGGTACGCCGACATCGTTTTTGATCGACAACGAAACGGGAGAGGAAGTCCGTTTGTCTGGGGCGCAGCCGCCAGGAGCCATCATTTCGGCATTAAGGGGCATGATCGAGCAGGAGAGTGCGGAGGCAGGAACAGCCAACGGCCAACCCGCTGAACAGGAAGGTTAATTATGCTCCCCATTTCCCCGATTGCGATTGCCATTGGTGTCGCCCTCTTTCTGGCCAGAACGAACCTGGCAGGCTTGATAGGCGGTGCAGTGCTGGGGATGGCATTGATGCACCTTTGGCCGGAATACTTTATGCCCGTTTATACCTGGGTCGGCGGCTTGTTGGATTCGCTGGGCATTGGGGACTGGCTGGACGCGTCCAATCAGTCTGCTCCCGTGACGCCCGATGCCGAGTAAAACGCCCCATTCACCTAATGACTGACGCCCTTTTGAGGGCGTTTTTTTTGGAGCGGAACATGCTTCCATATCTAGCATTGCCAGCGATGGCACTTGGGCTCGCGCTGACAATTCCGCCTGCCCTGGGAACGGCGAAAACAGTTATCTCCTCCGGCGATACTGTGTCGGATTCGACAAACCACCACAACGTCCAGATCGTCGTGAGCCACGACTGTCAGCGTGCCTGGTGTCCCGATATTAGGGATCGTTTACAGATAGAGGTACAAGCAGCTCATTATCGGCCAGACCGACACCTTGCAACGATCACAGTTGAACCGCTAGAACGACATGGACGTTTTGCCGAGCCCCGACGACGACTCGATGTTTTGACAGCGGGCGGTCAAGGGAATATGCCGCCAGGCGCGCCAGCACCCTGGGTCAATGCCGAGCTTTTGTCGGGTGCCTCATCAGTGAAACCTACAGAATCGACGCATCGTACCCCTTGGCGGACGTTACCAGACTGGATGCCCCCTTCATCGCTTTCACAATGGAAGTCGGCTAACTCGCAAACCTTGATAGACTCAGCAGACAAAAAAACACAAGGATGCTTCCTAGATTAAATAACGCTGTTGAGCATTATATAAACCCTTTGGTTGAAAAAGTGCGTTATGTCATTAGTAAAGAAGGCGATGGCTCATGACATCGTTCTGCAAATGTTCTTATCTTCGGTCTTTACAAGGCATAGCGAATTTTTTATGTGCTTTTTTGCACAACACAGCTTTTTTAGCTGGCTTTATTTTATTGAGTATTTTTAGTGCTTTTTTACCTTTAATAATTCTTTGGGCTGTTTATAGCGTTTTTGCACATATTTCTTCTTGGTTGTTCGCCGCCGGTGTTCGTCCTGCATGGCCAGAGATTGACTGGGTGCCGCTATCCCAAAATACGTTGATTCATCTCGCCCTGGTGATCGCGTGGGGGCTGCTGTGTCTTTTGGTTTGGAATGGGGCGAAGCAAGCGATGAGACACCGCAAACGACAGTTGCAGCGTTTGGCCAAGGGGAGATTGGTTAAGGTATCGGCAGACCATCCTATCGCGCTCTATACACAACGTCTGTGCAAGCAACATCGTATCCGATGCCCACACCTTTGGGCCGCCGAGAATGCCTATGTGGTTGCTTTTGTCGTTGCGCCGCCAATAAGAAAATCTCACTTGGTACTGTCAGCGGGTGTTTTGCAGTTGCCGTCGGACATATTGCGCTGGGTGATCGCTCACGAAGTCGGCCATCTGGTTCATGGGGATGCCCGCCATGTGTTTGCCTGGCAGCGCTTTCTGGACAGCGTGCTTGCTTGGCAGCGCCTACGCTTGAAGGTCGTGAAATGGCTTGTTCGGCTATGTTACTGGATACCGCTAGTAGGCCATCCTCTTTGCCGCTTGTTGGTTGGTTTTGAGCGTCTATTCCAAAATTTGGATAAAGCTGGCAGACAGCTCGGTGGTGCAGCTTACGAGGCGTTGACACTTTGGGCGTCACGGCGTAGTGAATTTCGCGCTGACGCCTTTGCAGCGTCACAGGAAGGTGCAGAGCCAGGCATCGCGCTGTTCAGATCGCTGGCAGCGGCTTCCACGTTTGAGCCTTTGCAGCGGCCTATCTGTCTTCGCACACATCCGACGCACCACGAGCGTGTGAAGGCGCTTAAACGTTTTAACTTAAAACCTCATAACCTCAATTAAGTATTTGTGGTCATGAGGCAAAGCGCTTATGTGTATAAGCTCATAGACTCATACGCTCAATTCATCACAATTTCAGCACCAATAAGACTCCTGAGACCTGATTGGGAGGCCGTCAGCACGATATCCTTGCTACTCCCTATCGCATTGACATATATACTAGCGATAGCAAGCTGATCGTTCACCTTCCATGCGCGTTGAGCTGGTGTATATACGCAAACTCCCCATACCCCCTTCCTTTAAACGTAATGACTCATAACCTCATAACCTCATTCTTTTATTTGAGTTTATGACCATTTGATAAAATCCCCATTTCTTCATAAGCTCAGATAAGGTTCCTACACGATGGCGGAGATACAATGCACGTTATTGCGGTTTTAAATCAGAAAGGCGGTTCGGGTAAGACGACGATTGCAACGCACCTGGCTACTGCGCTGATGATGGCAGGACATGATGTACTGTTGGTTGATTCAGACCCCCAAGGCAGCGCCCGTGATTGGGCAGCGGTTCGTGAGGATCAGCCGGTGCCGGTAGTCGGCATTGACCGTCCAACCATAGGGCGTGATTTGAAAAACCTGGCTCGCAAAGAATTTGTGGTGATTGATGGCGCGCCACAGGCAGCCGATCTGGCAGCGTCTGCCATTAAGGCAGCAGATTTTGTGCTGATTCCGGCACAACCAAGCCCGTACGATATTTGGGCGACAGCTGATCTTGTCGAGTTGGTGAAGCAGCGTATTGAGATCACTGACGGCAAGATGCAAGCGGCGTTTGTTGTCTCCAGGGCGATCAAGGGGACGCGGATAGGGTCGGAAGTCACCAATGCACTTAACGAATATGAGTTGCCGGTGCTTGAGAGTCGGGTTACTCAGCGGGTTATCTACCCCACGACGGCCGCAACAGGTACAACGGTCTTCGACCAAGACCCTGACGGCCCCGCATCTATTGAAATCAACGCATTGATGAACGAGCTGAAAGCAAAGCTCATTTGAGGTTTTGGGGCTTTGATCAATTGAGTTTTTACGTTAATGCGGCAATAATGATTTGAAGTTATGATTTTTTGAGGTTGTTGAGATGACCAAAGGTGTACTTAGTGCTGGACGCCCAAGCGCGAAAGCAGACAAGCGAAAAGAAGCGACGTTAGCGAGCCTGGCAGACAGACCGGCCAAAAAACGGGTCAACATTGATCTGACGTATGAAGAACATCAGCGGTTGAAGATATACGCGGCTCAGAATGGCATGACCATCAAGGATATCCTGCGTGAACAAATTGATAAGTTGATCGACGGCGATCAAGCGTGAAAGTGTTTTTATTCATTGCATCAAAACCTCATTTGAAGAAAAGCCCATCGGGTTTTTTGAGGTTGACTGATCAGGAGAGGGCGGATGTCTGACAGGTTCTCACGACTTGATCGGCTTAAAGAGCAGCTGGATCAGTATCGACCGCTGCCTCATGCCGTTGTCCGCAACCTACATGAATCGCTGGTTTTGCAATGGACTTACCATAGCAACGCCATCGAAGGGAATACGCTCACGCTCAAGGAAACCAAGGTCGCTCTTGAAGGTATTACGGTGGGTGGAAAAACCCTGCGAGAGCACTTTGAGGTTATTAACCATCGAGAAGCGATTTGGATGGTTGAAGACTGGGTTAAGCAGCGTGAGCCTCTATCCGAATGGTTGATCAAATCGCTGCACCAGCTGGTACTCAAAAACGTCGACGATCAGAATGCCGGAGCGTATCGCCAGGTCAATGTCATGATATCAGGTGCCGAGCACCGGCCACCTGAAGCCTACAGGGTTCCTCAGGCGATGAGCGATTTTCTTCATTGGTATCATCAAGAGGCTGGCACTTTGCACCCCATTGAGCGAGCTGCCCGTTTGCATGGTGAGTTCGTCAAGGTTCACCCTTTCGTTGATGGGAATGGGCGGACATCGCGGCTTCTGATGAATTTCGAGCTGATGAAAGCAGGGTTCCCTGCCGCTCTGATCAAGGTAGAGCAGCGGTTGGCTTACTACGAAGCACTGGATACTGCCCATTGCACCGGCAACTACGATCTTTTTGTCGACTTGCTTTGTGACAGCGTGGAAAACAGCTTTGAGCCTTACTGGTGGGCGCTGGGCATTAATAGACAGCCGGACAGCAAATGAGGTTTTGATGATAGTATCAAACAAGGTTTTGAGGTTATCCGCTTTTGGTGCCTTGATGATTTCATCATTGTCTGTCCATGCTGACGTTGCCATCGCAACCTGGAACATTAACCACTTGGGCTGGAACAACGACAAGGACTTAGCGATTTTAGGTGAGATAGGTAACAGTTTCGATTTGCTCGCAGTGCAAGAGGTCATGAGCGAAGATGGCGCTGAAAATTTGCATCTGTCGTTGGAGCAAGCATCAGGTGAACCTTGGGGATACGTGATGAGTCACCTGATCGGGCGCAGTAGCTATAAAGAGGCGTATGCGTTCTTCTGGCGAGAATCAGAGGTGTCAGCATCGGGTGGGGACGCTGTGTTTTTCGACGGTGCGGACGTCTTTGCACGGGAGCCGTATTCAGCGCTGTTTACTGATCGAGATACCAGTGAGACATTTGCCATTGCCAACGTGCATATTCTATATGGCGATAGTGTTCGTGACCGGCTGCCTGAGATTGAGGGGTTGGCTGATTACTGGCAGTGGTTAGGTGAAGAAGCCTATCCTGGTGTGCCTCGCATACTGGCAGGGGACTTCAACCTCGACAGCGAGCACCTTGGCTTTGACACGCTTGAACTTTTGGGTGTTGAAGCGGCATACGAGGATGGCAGAGGCACAACGATCAGCACGACAGAGGACAGGTATCCGAATCACTACGATCACATGTTCCTGCAGGAAGGCACGTCTTTGTCAGTAACCGACCAAGGTATTCTGAGATTCCCTGAGCGCTGGGGAATCAATCATGAAGTTGCCCGTGATGCGATCTCTGATCATGTGCCTGTATGGATTGCCTTGAACGGCGCGTCTTTGCGCTTACCCGATGATGCGACAGTCGTGGCATCTTCCAAGACAAATACCTGCATTGATATCAATTCAGCGCCAGCGGATGAATTAAACGATCTGCCCCATGTCGGCGAGAGCAGGGCAACAGCGATTGTTGATGGTCGGCCTTGGTCGTCACTTGATACGCTTGTTGCCGTCAGTGGCTTGAGCGATGGCCGCGTAGAGGACATTTCTTCTTCAGGGTTGGCCTGCGATCTCTAAAGGATATATGGAAAGGATAAAAGGACAAAAGGGAAGAAGGAGGCTCAAAAATATCTATTTCAGACAGTTGTTTAGCGATCAAAGCTGTCCACTCCGTACATAGAAACCTGTTCACTCCATACATAGAAACCTGTCCGAGTCGTACATAGAAACCTGTCTGCTCCGTACATAGAAAGGGGGCTCTGGCCTTACTGCCCTGGGCAATCCGTACAGAGCGTACATAGAAAACCTGTTCACTGCGTACATAGAAACGTGTACAGACCGTACATACAAAACCCTGAAATACCTCAAACCCGTCCAGAGCGTACATAGAATGGCAGCTTTTTTTCACTGGGTTATCCCCAAAATCTGTGGATAACTCAGAAGATTTACAGATCGTACATAGAAACGTGTACAGATCGTACATAGAACCCGATGGTTTGCTCTGGAGGCTCCAATCAGAAAGAGGCTATGTCCACGCGAGAGGCTTCACGCTGCAGAATGTGTACAGATCGTACATAGAATATACAGGTGTTCTCACGTTAGAAACCTGTACAGAGGGTACATAGAAGCAGGGTGCGACAAAAAAAGTGCAGAATGTGTACAGAGCGTACATAGAAGGAGCGGCTTCGCTTCGCTACACTCAGTTCCATAAAGCCGTACTCACCGAATCAGAGAAAGGACATGGCACAGCATCCTCGCACGGACTGGGAGAAGGTCACTAGCGACCTGCGCAGATCAAAAACAAGCAAAGCCGATCAATCGGACTCACCGCCGACGAACCTGTCACTCGATCTTGATTCGATCATGCCGGAAAGTGGGCAGGCTGAAGACGTTGCCAATGTACCGGCACTCAAGCTGGCCGAGCCGGATGTTCTGCCTGACGCAGCACTGACGCCTGAAGGGCAGTCTCTTCGTGATTTCCAGTCGACGCTGACAAACACGCCGGAAGAACGCGCCAATGCGTCCAACCTGATGCAGTTTTGGGAGCGCATACCCCGTTACAATTGCAGCGATATCCAAGGGATCAATAACAGCCCTGACGCGAAGGAAATGGGGATCGTCAACTATTCGTTTGAAGACAGCGGCGAGCATTACACCCTTGAGATGACACCGGCACAAATTCGGACAGAAGCCAACGGCGTTCAGCAGACCATCTTTTGCTACCCCGATAATACCGATGAGCTTGTGGAGCTGGCGCTGGTCAAGCTGGCAATGAATAACGGCGATATCCTTCAACCGGCGGACATATCCCATAAACCTGCGAAGGGCAATGCCGCATTGCCGAGTTACGGGGTGCATTTCACGATTAACCAGCTGATGCAACAGCTCAAGCATTGGGGGAGGGGGCGTAGCTACCCAGCCCTGATGCGTTCTTTGGAAGTATTGAACAAGTGCAATCTGTCTGTTCGCTCGACCTCGAAAGGGGGAATCAATGCGCGAGGGGCGATTCTGCCTGAGCTTGTGTCATTTGAGCAGAATGGGTTTGATGCTCATGATCGAAACGGTTTCTGGACGGCAAGGTTTCACCCCATTATCAGCCTGGGTATTCATGCGGGCCTGTATCAGCAGTACAACGTGTTTCGTGTTGCACAAGTCAAAACGCATGTCGGTCATGCCATCATCAAGTTGTTGTTGCTCAACGGCCGTAACATCTCTGAGCAGACACCTTACTCGCTCAAACTGTCGTCCTTACAGGAGACGACAGGGCTTCTGAATTACAAGAGCCCGTATCATGCGCGCCGCAAGTTCCGTGAGCATATACAAAGGATCGAGGCAGAGGGGCTGCTTTCGCACGTTGAGTTTGTCGAGAAGAAGCGAGGCAAGCGCGTCATTGATGTGGAAGCGCGTATGTTTGCTTCAGCGTCTCTAGTCCGAGAGATGAAGGCGTCACACAAGCGCTCGAATATCATCGGTGAGCGTCGTTACGTTCGAGCCGCCATCCAGAAAACGAAGGGTTAAGGAGTAGCCGTGATGCAAGATGAGCCGAACCTGGTCGATAGCCCGCTCAATGAAACAGTGGAAGCGGAAGGCCATGCATTCACGGTGAGCATCTACCGTTTGGAAGCAGAGACAACCTGGACTCTGGAAGTGGTTAATGAGGCAGGTACATCTTTTGTGTGGGACAAGACGTTTGAGACTGACGCTCAAGCGCTAAGTGAAGCAAAGCAGAGCCTCAAGGATGAAGGCGTAGAGGCTTTTTTGGGTTGAAGGTAAGTGCCTAACTGAAAGTTTTCGTGCATAATGTACGTAGGATAACTGACACGGACGGAACCATGGCAAGGCGCTTCGTT
>NZ_JABUZD010000038.1:0-37576 GCF_014897875.1 Halomonas sp. 3A7M | reverse complement strand
AAGCCGTTCTAACCGGCCGTGAACAAAATGAACAAAACGCACAAAAAGCACTTTTTGCCATTAATGGTCATAAGCTTGTCGCGAGGAGTAGCGGTCTTCTAATGTGCAGGGCGTAACCACACAAAGATACGTAGATAACAACCATCTATAACACAGCCAATATAACAACATAGCTAATGTGGAGAACGCCCATGACCATGCTTCCCCTAAAGCGCTTTGCCGTGCTTGCTTTACCGATGGCAGCCTTTGCCATGACAACGTCCGCCAGCGCCCAAGAGTGGACACCGAGCCGTTCGATTGAGTTTGTTGCACCGGCCAACCCCGGTGGCGGCTGGGACACGCTAGTGCGCACCATGTTCCGCGTTATTCAGCAAGAAGAGCTGGCCGACGAAAGCTTCGCAGCCATTAACGTACCTGGCGGCGGCGGTGCAGTTGCCTGGGCTCAGGTAGCCCGTGATAGCGGCAATCCGCATAAACTTTTCGCTACCAGCCCGCCGATGATTTTAGTTCCCCTGGCAGGCGCATCGCGTTACGACCACACTGATTTCACCCCGATTGCGCGCATCAATACCGACTATTCGATTATTTTGGTGGCGGCAGACTCCGAGTATCAAAACCTGGATGATCTTTTCGCAGCGCTCAAAGAGAACCCTAGCTTAAGCGTGGGTGGCGGTAGTGCGCCGGGCTCGATGGACCACATCTCGGTTGCCGGTCTTGCTTCCGCGGCGGGTATGGAAGCCTCCTCGGTCAACTACATTCCCTTCTCAGGTGGTGGCGATGCCATGACTAACCTGATGGGTGGCCATATCGAGGCAGTTATTGGCGGTGCCGGTGAAGCGGTAGGTCAGCTGGGTGAAGGTAGCCAGCTACGCGCGCTGGGCGTGTCTTCCGCAGAGCGCCTGGGCGGTGGACTGGCCGATGTACCCACTTACCAAGAGCAGGGCTACGACTACACCTTCGATATTTGGCGTGGCGTAATGGGCGCGCCGGAAATGCCTGAAGAGGCGGTTGAATATTACGAGACGCTCTTCGCCGAAATGCTCGAAACGGATGCATGGCGCGAAGCAAGCGACCAGCTGGGCTGGATTGATGCCTACCAGGATAGCGACGCCTTCGCTACCTTCCTGGATGAGCAACAAGAGCAGTTTAGCAGCGTGTTGACCGACCTGGGGCTGATGCGCCAGTAAGCGCTCGTCCCAAAGGCTCCCCCGGTGGCAGCGTGCCACCGGGATCTTCCGTCTGATACCGCAAGGGTCTTGCTGTTCAGCAATGACGTCTTCGGAGAGCTTTCCCATGACTCGATTCAATACCAACCAATGGCTAGCGCTTGTGTTGGCGTTAGTGGCGGCTGCCTATCTGGCAATGGCCTGGCAAATCCCCAACTTTCCGCTGCCCCGCCCAGTGGATTCTGACCTATTTCCAAAAGTGTTAGGTGTTTCTCTGCTATTGCTGTCGGCGTGCTTGTTTTTTGAGCGTCCGGGCCCTATTGCGGGTGCCGATCAGATTGATCAAGCCGAAACCCAGGGGCCGCTACTGCTAACGCCTTGGGCGCGGGTGATCGTCACCGCCATCGCCATTGCGGCCTACGCGTTCCTGCTTGTGCCGTTAGGCTTTGTGCTGGCTTCAACGCTGCTGTGTGTTGGCCTAACCGCTTACTACGGCTACCGCCGCCATGGGGTCAATCTGGCAACATCGCTTGGGGTGGTGTTAGCGCTGTATTTGACCATGACGCGGGTAATGGATGTTTACCTACCCACTGGCGTGCTGCCGTTTTAACCAGGCCGCGCTTGCCCACTGTTAGCGGGTTTAAAAGAGAGACACTCCCATGGATGCCTTTAACAATCTAATGTACGGCTTTGGCATCGCGCTTGAGCCTATCAATATCGCTTACGTCTTTGCCGGTGTCTTTGCTGGCACCATTATCGGCATGTTGCCCGGCCTTGGGCCGATCAGCGCGTTGGCGCTGATGATCCCGATTACCTTCGCTATGGAGCCCTCTTCAGGGCTGATCTTGATGGCCGGGGTGTATTACGGCGCTATTTTTGGCGGCTCCACCTCGTCTATTTTGCTGAACGCCCCCGGTGTGGCGGGAACGGTTGCGACCTCTTTTGACGGCTATCCGATGGCCAAGCAAGGGTTGGCAGGTAAGGCGCTGGCGATTGCCGCTTACTCCTCCTTTGTTGGCGGTACCATCTCCGTTGTTTTCTTGATGTTAATTGCGCCGCTGCTCTCCAAAGTCGCGGTAAGTTTTGGCCCTGCTGAATACTTCGCGTTGATGGTGCTGGGCTTAACCGCGGTTGTGTCGCTATCCGATAAGTCGCTGGTTAAAGGCTTAATTGCCGCTGTTATCGGGGTGATGATCTCGATTGTCGGGATTGATATGCAAACCGGCACCGAGCGCTTTACCTTTGGCTCTATTCACCTGCTCGACGGTATCGACTTTCTGGTCGTCGCGCTGGGTATCTTCGCGTTAGCCGAAGTGTTCTACATGTTGCTGCGCGGAGGTGGTGGTAAAGAAGCGCCACGTAACGCGATCGGGTCGTTGAAATTGTCCCGCAGTGAAGTCAAGCAGATAGCAGGCCCTGTTAGCCGCAGTTCAGTATTGGGCTTCTTTACCGGTGTACTGCCGGGCGCCGGCGCGACCATCGGCTCGTTTCTTGGCTATAGCATGGAAAAACGCATTGCCAAAGACGGCGATACCTTTGGTAAAGGCAACATCAAAGGCGTTGCTGCGCCAGAAGCGGCAAATAATGCGGCGTGCACCGGTTCGTTTGTACCGCTGTTAACCTTGGGGGTGCCGGGGTCTGGCACCACCGCCGTACTGCTTGGCGCACTGTTGGTGATGGGCGTTAATCCTGGCCCGATGATGCTTGAACAGCGTCCTGATGTGTTCTGGGGCGTGGTCGCCAGTATGTATATCGGCAATATCTTCCTACTGGTGCTTAACCTGCCGCTGATTCCGCTGATCGCCAAGATTCTCGATCTGCCCAAGCCATTGTTGCTGTCACTGATTTTGATCTTCTGCATGATCGGTGTGTACGGTATGAGCTTCAGCGTGTTCGACTTATTACTGCTGCTTGGTTTTGGCTTGGTTGGTTTGGGAATGCGCTTGTTCGGCTTCCCTGCCGCGCCGCTGATTCTGGCGCTCATTCTTGGCAACATCATGGAAGAGTCCATGCGTCGCGCGCTGCAGATCTCCGGTGGGGATTGGACGACCTTTATCGACAAGCCGATTTCACTGTCGTTACTGGTCATCGCTGTGCTATCGCTTGGTTTACCGCTGCTGAAAAAGCGCCGCACTAAGCGTTTGAACACTGCTGAATAGAGCACCGGCAGGCGTGTAAAGCGTCCTAGGGTTTCCTAGGGCGCTTTTTTTATGCAAGCAATGGGGCGGGATTAATCGCCGTATGCAACGCAAAGCGCACTATTGGTGCGAGGTGTCGTTGTGGTGCATAAACAGCGTGCATTTTTTGGATGTTGGCGCGCCACGGTAGTGCGGTCGGTGAAAACGGGACTACTTTTTCTATAACTAACTTTTTGATTTTAATATTTTTAGTGTTTCTTTTTGTCGTGTGGCGCAAACCTTGCAAAAGCTAGGAGCTAGTGGATGCACCAAGCCCCGTAATAATTGTTCCCGCGTTACATAACGGGAGTCCTTGGCCGCGAAGCTCAAATAACGAGCCCCGTCATAAGGGGCGCAAGGAGGTTCAAGTGACCACATTGCAGCGCAAGACACACCCTCGTACCGTTGGCCGTTTCGCTACTGCCTTAATGGCCGCCGCCGTTATGGGGGCCAGTACACAGGCCATTGCCCAGGATGATGATCCAATCAAGGTCGGTATCCTTCACTCACTCTCCGGCACCATGGCGATCAGTGAGACGGTGCTTAAAGATACCGTTGAGATGCTTATTGAACAGCAAAACGACGCGGGTGGCTTGCTGGGTCGCCAGCTTGAAGCAGTGGTTGTCGACCCTGCCTCTAACTGGCCGCTATTTGCTGAGCGTGCAAGAGAGCTATTGGCGCAAGAAGAGGTCGACGTGATCTTCGGCAACTGGACCTCCGTTTCCCGTAAGGCAGTACTACCGGTAGTGGAAGAGCTTAACGGCCTGTTGTTCTACCCGGTGCAGTATGAAGGTGAGGAGTCCTCGGAAAACGTCTTTTATACCGGTGCCGCCCCCAATCAGCAGGCGATTCCTGCGGTTGAGTATCTGATTAACGAAGTCGGCATCGAACGCTTTGCGCTGGTCGGCACCGACTACGTCTATCCGCGCACCACCAACCGTATTCTCGAAGCGTTCCTCAAAGATGAGCATGGCATCGCTGATGAGGACATCATGATCAACTACACGCCGTTCGGCCATTCAGACTGGCAGAATATCGTGTCAGAAATACGCCGCTTTGGTGAAGAGGGTAAACCCACGGCGGTTATCTCGACGATTAACGGCGATGCCAATGTGCCGTTTTACACCGAACTTTCTAACCAAGGCATCGATGCTGCCGATATTCCGGTCATCGCCTTCTCTGTGGGCGAGCAAGAGCTCACCGGCATCGATACGGGGCCGCTAGTCGGCCACTTGGCGGCCTGGAACTACTTTATGAGCGTCGATACTGATGACAACTACGACTTTATCGACGCCTGGATCGACTACACCGGCGACGAAGAGGCCGTCACTAACGACCCCATGGAAGCGCACTACATTGGCTTCAACATGTGGGCCGAAGCGGTGCGTAAAGCAGGCACTACCGACGTGGATGCGGTGAAAGACGCGATTATCGGTGTTGCCGTGCCTAACCTTTCCGGTGGCTATGCGGCGATGATGCCCAACCATCACATCACTAAACCGGTACTGATTGGTGAAGTTCAAGACAATGGCCAGTTCGATATTGTCTGGCAAACGCCTTCTACCGTAGCGGGCGATGCCTGGTCTGACTACCTGCCTGGCTCACGTGATTTGATTGCCGATTGGCGCAAGCCCATGGAGTGCGGCAACTTCAACGTGGTGAACGGCTCGTGTGGTGGCAGCACCGCAGCAGAAGAAGCCGAAGCGGCTCTCGCTGAGTAAGTAAAGCGATATATAGCAGGGAAATGACCGCTGTTAACGCTGTGGTGTAAGGACAGGTTGAAGCGAGGGGCTTTCGCCATGGCCGGAAAATGCTCCTGGCTATTCCGGCATTTCCGCCATCCATGGCGGTCAGATGGCGAAAGTAGCGCCCATGGATGGGTTCACAGCGCCCTCGCGGAAACTTGTTCTTGGCACCGTTATCTTCAGTTCCCCCCTTTTTGTTAACCAAAGGAAGAACCCCATGAGGCGTTTCTTTTCCTTAGGGTTGCTGTGTCTGCTGTTGTTAAGCGTCACAGTCACCGCCCAGGCACAAACAAGCGCCACCGTTGAGGCTGATGACGCAGCGGCGCTTGAGCTACTAAACGCGCTGGACGTGCGTTCCTATTCCGCCAAAGGCGAAGCGATCAACGCTATTTTGCAAAGCGATGATGAGCGCGCGCGTGATTGGCTGCAGTCCTTGTTGGACGGTCGCTTGCAGCGCACTGACGACGGTCGTTTTGTGGTGGTGCTCGACAATCAAGGTCGCGATTGGCCAGTTGCAGATGCGCTGACCAATGAACCGCTGGGGGAGATGTCCCGCCGCGACCTGGATCGTATAGGCATTAATAACAATCTACGCAATCAGCTACGCAGCGCTATTGCCGTAGTGGACTTGTATTCGCCAAACGTTGAGCGCCGGCGTACTTCCGCCAGCCGCTTACTGGGCGAGGTCGATGAGGAGCTGGCCGAACCGCTCAGTCAACTGATTGCTGACGAAGAAGACGCTGAGGTAGTGCGCAGGCTGACCCAGGCGCTGGCGATTTACCAAGTTGAAAGCGGCGAGCTTGAAGGCGTTGAAACGCTGCGAGGCAGTTTGCATCCACGTGTTCGAGTAGCGCTTAGTCGCGCGGCGAATAGCGATGACCCCATGATTGCCGATGCCGCCAATGAAGCGCTGAGCAGCATCGAGCAGAATCTCAAAATTAACCGTGGCCTGGAAACACTCTACTTCGGGCTTTCGCTTGGCTCGGTACTGGTGTTGGCGGCGATTGGCCTGGCCATTACCTTTGGCGTGATGGGCGTTATCAATATGGCTCATGGTGAGCTAATCATGCTCGGCGCTTATACCACCTGGATGATGCAGCAGCTGTTGCCCGGCCAGCCAGGATTGGCGCTAATTCTGTCGATCCCTGCGGGCTTTATGGTGGCCGCGCTGGTGGGCATTGCCATTGAGCGGGGCGTTATTCAGTTCCTGAAGGGGCGTCCGCTGGAAACGTTGCTGGCGACGTTCGGTATCAGCCTGATTTTACAGCAGCTGGTGAGAACGGTGATTTCACCGCTAAACCGTACGGTCATAACGCCCGAATGGATGAGCGGTTCATTAGTGATTAACGATGCGCTGTCGCTGACTCTTAATCGTATGTTTGTACTCGGTTTTGCACTGGTGGTGTTTGCCGCGCTGATGCTGATTATGCGCCGCACGCGACTAGGGCTTGAAGTGCGTGCAGTGACCCAAAACCGCGCCATGGCACGCTCCATGGGTATCCGTGCCACGCGGGTCGATATTATGACCTTCGCATTAGGGTCTGGCGTCGCTGGTTTGGCAGGCGTTGCGTTATCACAGCTGACCAACGTTGGCCCCAATCTGGGCCAGAACTACATTATTGATTCCTTTATGGTCGTCGTTTTCGGCGGCGTGGGAAATCTATGGGGCACTCTGGTGGCTGGGCTTTCCCTGGGCATTATCAACCAGGTGTTGGAACCCTGGGCGGGCGCCGTGCTGGCCAAGATTATTGTCCTGGTGTTCATCATTCTGTTTATTCAAAAACGCCCGCGTGGACTCTTCCCGCAGAAGGGCCGGGCTGCGGAGGGCTAAGCGATGTCATCAACGATCTCATTAATGACGCAATCATCTTCACGCCAGTTTTGGCTAACCCGCCCGTTTAGCGAACGGGCCACGCAGATTTTTCTTGGCGTGCTGTTTGCCGCCCTGTTGCTGGTTACGGTGCTCCATTTAGCGCTGCCCCAAGGCCACCCGCTGCACGTTAATGCTTATACCGTGAATCTGTTCGGTAAGTACTTAAGCTACGCGCTGCTGGCAGTGGCGGTGGATTTGGTATGGGGCTATTTGGGCATTCTGAGCCTGGGCCACGGGGCGTTTTTTGCCATTGGCGGTTACGCCATGGGCATGTACCTGATGCGCCAAATCGGTGATCGCGGTACTTATGGTGACCCGGTACTGCCGGATTTTATGGTGTTTCTCAACTGGGACAGCTTGCCCTGGTACTGGCTCGGTTTTGATATGGCCTGGTTTGCGTTTGCCATGGTGCTGTTAGCCCCTGGGCTATTGGCCCTGGTCTTCGGCTTTTTAGCGTTTCGCTCGCGGGTCACTGGGGTGTATCTGTCGATTATTACCCAGGCGCTGACTTTTGCCCTGATGCTGGCATTCTTCCGCAATGAGATGGGCTTTGGTGGCAACAACGGGCTGACCGATTTTCGTGAGCTGCTGGGCTACAACCTACGCAGCAACGACACCCGCTTAGGGCTGTTTATTGCCACCGGGGTTGCGCTGGCGCTGGGTTACATCCTGTGTCGGGCGATTGTTACCAGCAAACTAGGCCGGGTATGTGTGGCAACCCGGGACGCCGAGGCCCGCACGCGGTTTATTGGCTACCGGGTCGAGCGCTTCCAGCTATTTGTATTCGTGGTTTCCGCCATGCTGGCAGGCTTGGCTGGCGCGCTTTATGTCCCTCAGGTAGGGATTATCAACCCCAGTGAGTTCTCACCGATTTTCTCGATTGAAATTGTGCTGTGGGTGGCACTGGGTGGCCGCGCCACGCTTTATGGAGCGGTTATCGGGGCGATCTTAGTCAACTACGCCAAAACCATCTTCACGGGTGTGATGCCGGATGCATGGCTGTTTGCCCTGGGCGCGATGTTTGTCTTGGTCACGGTGTTGCTACCTAAAGGCGTGGCGGGATTATTGCTCCACCTAAAACGCCGCAAAAAATCCGCTACCTTGCCGAAGGAGGCTACCGCATGAGCTTGTTGCAATCGCTAACCACGCGGGATCGGGTATTTGATTTTATGGCTCCTCAGGCATCACCGGTAGATGTGCGTCATGGCCCGATTCTGTATATGGAAGATGTCACGGTGAGCTTCGATGGCTTCAAGGCTATCAATAACTTAAACCTGACTATTGATGACGGTGAACTGCGCTGCATTATCGGCCCCAACGGGGCCGGTAAAACCACCATGATGGACATCATTACTGGCAAAACGCGCCCCAACGCAGGCAGCGTGTGGTTTGGTAGCCGTCATAACCTGCTGCAAATGAATGAGCCGGATATCGCCAGCTTAGGGATTGGTCGTAAGTTCCAAAAGCCCACGGTATTTGAAGCGCTGAGCGTGTTTGAAAACCTGGAGTTGGCGATGGCCGCCGACAAGCGTATTTTCCCCACGCTGACTGCCCGCATGAGCGGTGAAATTAAAGACCGTATCAATGAGGTGCTTGAAACGATTGGCCTGACCGAGCTGCGTTACCAGCCAGCAGGGATTCTTTCCCACGGCCAAAAGCAGTGGCTGGAAATTGGCATGCTGCTAATGCAGCGCCCGCGTTTACTGCTGGTAGATGAACCCGTTGCCGGGATGACGGAACAGGAGATGGAGCGCACCGCTGAGCTGCTGACGGGCCTGGCGGGTAAGCAGTCGGTGGTTGTGGTCGAGCATGACATGGGCTTTGTACGCTCCATTGCCCGTAAAGTGACCGTATTGCACCAAGGCAGCGTGCTGGCGGAAGGCAGTATGGATCAAGTTTCAAGCGACCCTAACGTGGTTGAGGTGTATCTGGGTGCGGACGACGAGGAGGCTGCCTAATGCTGGCGATTGAAAAACTTAACCAGTTCTACGGGGAAAGCCACACCTTGTGGGATTTAGACCTCGACGTGCCTGAAGGCCAGTGCACTTGCGTGATGGGCCGCAACGGGGTGGGTAAAACCACCTTAATGAAAGCCATTATGGGCGAAGTGGCCGTAAAGAGCGGCCAACTGCGCTATCAGGGGGAGGGTAGCGACATTGAGCTGACCAAAAAAGCGGTGGAAGCGCGCTCTCGCTTGGGTATTGGCTTTGTCCCCCAGGGACGGCAGATTTTTCCGCTGCTCACCGTGGAAGAGAATCTACGCACCGGCTTGGCAGCGCGCAGTGATGGGCTGAAAAAAATCCCCGAGCGTATCTATGAACTGTTCCCTGTTTTAAAAGAGATGAAGCACCGCCGTGGCGGTGACTTATCCGGTGGGCAACAGCAGCAGCTCGCCATCGGTCGCGCGCTGGTAATAGAGCCCAAGCTGCTGATTTTGGATGAACCCGGGGAGGGCATTCAGCCCAATATTGTGGCGCAAATCGGCCAGGTGATTCGCCAGTTGATTAAAGAGGATGGCTTAACGGTACTGCTGGTTGAGCAGAAGCTACCTTTTGCCCGCAAATACGCCGACCGCTTTGTGATTATGGATCGTGGCCGTCCGGTGGCCAAAGGCGAGATCGCCGAGCTTTCTAACGAACTGATCAAGCAGCACCTGACCGTTTAAGTTATCCACACCTACGCCCGTTTGGCTGGCGCAGGTGGGGTGTGCATATTGACAAGCCTAGTTGTGAAAAAACAACGGGTGCCAGGACAAGCGCATCGCTTGTTTCAGCCATCTAGAAGTCTAAAGAGGCCGAAAACATAAAGGTGCGGGGGGCTCCTAGTGCAAGGCTTGAGAGTTGTGGCATGGCCCAGTACGCCTTATCGGTTACATTGTCGATAGTGGCGCGCAGCGTCAACGGGTAGCCGGAAAGGTGAGTAGTGTAGCGTGCACCAACGTCGTAAATGGTGTGTCCAGGAACCGACAAGGAATTGTCACTATTAATATACTGCTCTGACATTGCGGTGGCATTAGCGGTCAGTGTCAGCCCTGGTGCTGCGGATAGATCCCATTCAGCGCCTAGCTTGGCTTGAAGGTCGGGCACGCCAGTGGCCTGACTACCCTGGTTTTCATCGCTAGCGGCGCGGGTGACTTTAGGGTCTACATAGGCAATCCCACCCATTAAGCGGAGGTTGCTAAGCGGGCTGCCGAAGAAGTTCCACTCCGCTCCTCGGTTGCGCTGCTCACCGCCAAACGAGAAGATATTAGTTTCCAGGTCGGTGTAACTGCTGGGCCGCTTGATTTCATAAAGGCTAAGTGTGTGTGAGAAATCGCCTAGGTCAAACTTCACCCCAATCTCGTTTTGTTTGGTCTTATAAGGTTCAAATACCTCACCAGCATTGGCAGCACTCATAGGTGCCGTGGCCCCCTGACTGAGCCCCTCGATATAGTTGGCGTAGAGTGATACCTGGTCGGTTGCTCTGAAAAGTAGCGCTGCAGCGGGGGTGACCGCGCTTTCATCATAGCGGGAGATGCGTGCGCCGCTCGTCACGCTGTAGGCGTCGCTCACTACCTCTTGGCGTCGGGCGCCGAGGGTCAGTTGTAGGCGATCATCGGCAAATGAAATCGTGTCCGCCAGACCATAGCTGTTCAAGCGTAGCTCTGTATGCATGATATGTGGGGTGATAAATTCGGCAGCGGCGCCCCACTGCGGATCGTATAGATTAGTGACCCAGTCTGCACCGGGAACGGTTCTGCGCCCGTAGTCATGTTGCTCATGCTCGTAATGAGTGGCATTGACGCTAATGGCATGGCTGACGGCGCCGGTTTGGAAATGACCGCGAACCCCAACTTCCGCTGATGTTTTTTCGACATCGAAGGCGAGCTGACCAATGCTTGTACGATAGTTACCTTGATCATCAAGCACCAAGGATGACATGGCGCCATTGTAGGTGTAGTTCGTTTCGCTTCGACCCACTGATGCGTACCCCATGATTTCATCGGTAAAGTCGAATTCGCCACGCACGATGGCTCCCTTGTCGCGCGTGTTGGCAAAGGCCCAGTCAGGGTTGATCAGTGTATCGGAGTCGGGAGGTGTCGGTACTGCCAGGCCTGGCGTCAGGTTGACCCCTCGTGTTGGCCCATCGATGTGGTCGTCCGCACTGTACAAGTCAGCTGATAGGCGTGCTCGCTCACCGCGCCAGTCCAGTCCCAGAGCCCCCATTTGAACGCTTGGCTTCTGGTTATTCACAGCACCCTCGCCGTCGCGGTATACACCGTTAAAGCGAATGCCAAACTGCTGGTTGTCTCCCACACGTCGGCCAACATCAAGGTGTCCGCCAAACTGCGCGTCGGACATGTACGTGGTGGTGAAGCGCGTCAGCGGCTCATCGCCAGCTCGCTTAGGAACCAGATTAATGGCACCACCAACGGAACCACCTGGTGGCATCCCGTTGAGTAGCGCCGAAGGCCCTTTGAGCACTTCAATACGCTCGAACATCTCGGGGGACGTGCGGTAGTAGGGAGCCATCCCGGCAAGGCTATCAAATGTCGTATCAGTGGTGCTGGAATTGAATCCGCGGATCGAGTAATTCTCGCTCCAGGCACTGGTGACGCCGTTGCTGAATACGCTCGGATCGGTAGCCGCAATGACATCGGCAATATTTTGGGCTTGTTGATCCTGGATAAAGCGATCCGTATAGCTGATGGCATTGAACGGCGTTTCCATAAAGTCCCTGTTGCCCAGAAAACCGGCTCGATTGCTATAGGTCACCTGGCCACCTGCGTACGTATCGTTTACTGACGTTGCTTCACCGTGTACGGTGACCGGCGCCAAGGCCACGGCATTACGCGTCTCGCTCTGCTCGGTGGCCTCGGCAGTCTGTGCAAGTGCCTGTGAAGAAAGCAGCATAAGAGCGCTCGCACTCAGGGCTAACGGAAATGTGCTCCTGACGAGCAGTGGAGGGCTTAAACAGGCAGCGAGACGCAGTGGTGTTCTCGCCCATTCCAGTTGTGCTTTAGGGTGGTGAAGTAAGGCCATGTCGGTCTCCTTTTATATCAGACAGGCGGAGCTACGCCGCTCCAGTCGAGCCGTCGTTGGAACGCTCGATACAGCAGTCGGCTAAATCTTTTTTGAAGTACTTTGGTTGGTTAAGTCGCTAGTCGCGATACCCATCGATAATGTCATCCGCGATGATCTCTAGGGCGCTCACGCTGGCGGCGGTGACATACCAAGCTTCGGGGTCGACATAGATCACCCGGTTATTTCGCCAAGCGCTGGTTTGGCGTATCAGGGGATTTGCCATGCTACTGGCATCCATGGCGGGCCGGTGCTCCATTACGGCAGTACGATCCACGACATAAATGATGTCGGGGTCGGCCTGTTGAATGAATTCACTGGAGACAGGCTGGCCGTGCATGCTGGTATCGATGCCGGGAGCCGCAGGTTCAACGCCTAGCTCGGTGAAGATGAAACCGTAGCGCGACTGCACTCCGAAGGAGTTGAAAGCGCCATTGTTATGCAGCAGGATAAGTGCTCTCTCTGGTCGGCCCTGAGTAACACGCCTAACTTTCTCGACTGTATTGTCCAGCTCGGCCGTGCGTTGACGGGCCAGCGCCTCCTTGCCAAAGATCTCCCCAAGATCGATGAGATGGTCTTTGATAACGTCAATGTGGTTGCTCTGGCTGTTACGGTAATCCACGTCGAAGTGGAGCGTCGGCGCGATTTGAGTTAATTCGTGATAATGGTTGGCCTGTAACGATGTCATGAGAATTAGATCAGGGTTGGCTCGATGCACCCGCTCAAGGTTGGGGCGCACGATAGAGCCCAGATCTTCAACCGCCGGATTGTGTCGATACTCCTTGAGAAAATGGGGAATAAAGTCCTTCGGCATGCCCACCACTGGAACGTCCAACTGATCCAAAAAGTCGACTTCATTCATGTCGAGCGCTGCGACTCGATGTGGGCGGTGGTCGATCACAGTGCTTCCCAGCGCGTGCTGAATCGTTAGCGGTGTCATGGCCTCCTGTGTGGGCATGTCGTTGGCCTGATCGCACCCTTGCATCAATGCCATCGTAGCGAGAAGGAGAAGGTGTGCCAGGCGGCTACTGTTGAGATATCGCGTCATACCAGGTTTCCTGAGGGCTTGAAGTAATTGCATAGATAGCCGCGCTCGTCACGGGCGACGTCGAAGTTCAGTCCATAAAGCTCACTCAAGCGCTGCTCGGTGATGACGTCGGTGACGTTGCCATCGCAATGCACTGCCCCACCCTTCATGGCGACAATGTAATCGGAGTAGTTGGCGGCAAAGTTGATGTCATGGACGACCAGAATGACCGTTCGTCCATATTCGTCGCAGAGTCGGCGAAGGGCCTGCATGATCTGAACGGCATGCTTGATATCGAGGTTGTTCAGAGGCTCGTCGAGCAGCAGGTAATCGGTTTGCTGTGCAATGGTCATGGCCAGGAACGCCATCTGACGCTGGCCGCCGCTGAGCTCATTCAGATAAGCTCCGCGTAGAGCCGTCAGCGATAGAAACGACAGGGCATCATCGATCACTTGATGATCGTGCTGAGTGAGTGTGCCGTGGGTGTAAGGAAAGCGACCAAAGGCGACCAACTCCTCGACGGTCAGGCGCAAGTTGAATTCAGGCGTTTGTCTCAGCGTGGCCACCCGTTTGGCATACTCGCCGATGCGAATGTTCTCTACCGGGGAGCCGTCAAGCCGAATGACTCCTTGAGAAGGCTTTAGCAGTCTTGCGATCATCATCAGCAGGGTCGTTTTGCCTGCCCCGTTTGGGCCCACCAGTGACGTCAATTGACCCGTCGGGAAGCGGAGATTGATAGCCGATAGCACTGTGCGGCTAGCATAGGTTTTATGAAGGTCTTGAACCGTAATCATGCCGTGCCCCGCGTCCGCACCATCAGCGACAGGAAGTAAGCCCCACATACGAGGTTGACGAGAATGCTGACGGTGGTTTTGTAGTTAAAGAGATGTTCGACCAGCAGTTGGGCGAGGAGGAAAGTGGCGATGGCGATGGCGCATCCTAAAGGCAGTGTGACTCGATGCCGGTAGGTGCCTGCCAGCGCGTAGGCAGTATTGGCCACGAAAATGCCCATGAATGCCGTGGGGCCAAGCAGGCTAGTCGAGATGGCTACCAGCGCGGCAATCAAGAAAAGCTGGCGTTGTACGCGACGTCGATAGTCGATGCCGAGCGAGATGGCCTGCTCCCGGCCTAGCAACAGCACGTCGAGCACCGGAAGGGCCTTGTAGCCCACCAGACAGATCGTGACCACGATGGGGGTAGCGTAGAGCAGTTGTGCAGCGCTGGCTTTGCCGAAAGTGGCTTGGCTGTACCCCAGCAGAATGGAAAATTCGCCCGGGCTCATCTTGAGCTGAATGAACTGCGTAAGGGTGGTAATGACCATTGTCAGCACCAGTCCGACTAGCAGCAGGAAATAGACGTTGTCTCTACCATCGCGAAACAGCCAGCGATGCAGCACCCAGGAGTAGCCAAGCATCAGCAGCATAGAGAGTATGACGTTGCCGTGCTCGCCGAGTACCACCAGACTGCGGGTGCCCAGCATCAGCATCAACAGAGCCTGAAACAGCAGATAGATGGACTCGTAGCCCATGATGGCGGGCGTTAATATCCGGTTGCCGGTAAGACTTTGAAACGCAATGGACGACCAAGCGACGCAGATGCCGCCGATCACCATAGTGGCCAAGCGTTCCAGTCGTTTCGGAATGACATAGTCGAAGTCGAGTCCTGAGCGCACGAAGATAAAAGCGAGCGCTAGAACGATCACGGCTGCCCAAACGGTGTGGAGAGTCTTGGCTGTCATCGTTGTGCTCTCCCGATAATCAAGATCAGAAACAGCACTCCCCCGACGCAAGCCGTTGTTAAGCCGATGGGCACTTCAAAGGGGTAAATCAGCAGCCGACTCACAATGTCGCAGGCCAGCAGCAAGGTTGCCCCCGACAGTGCTACTACTGGCAGTGTGCGAGTCAGGTTATCGCCGTAGTAGAGCGCCACCAAATTGGGAATCACTAAGCCGACAAAGGGAATGGCGCCCACAGCGATGACCGTGACCGAGACCGTGATGGCCACCAGCATCAATCCTAGTATGGCGATGGCAAGATAATTCATGCCTAGGCTCACCGCCGCCGCCTCACCCATGCCCAGTACCGTGAAGCGATGGGCGTAGAGGTAGGTAAGCATCACGACCGGCAGAATGAGGTAGATGATTTCGTAATGGCCTTGCACGATCTTTGAAAAGTCGCCCAGTAACCAGCCCTGCATGCTTTGCAAGATGTTATGGCGGTAGGCGTAGAACTCGGTAAGGGCGCTTAGCATGCCGCCGTACATCAAACCGATGACGGGAATCAGCACGCTGTTGGTGAACTTGATGCGGCGAACGATAGTGATAAATACGACATTTGCAGCGAAGCAAAAGAGCAGCGCGGCAAGCATTCGTAATCCAGCGCCAGCTGCAGGCATTAGGGTTAGCGATACGAGAATGCCCAGTTTAGCTGCATCAAGCCCGCCCGAGGTGGCTGGCTCCACGAACTTGTTACGCACGATGTGCTGCAGAATCACGCCGCAAATCGACAGACCTACACCAGTCAAAATAACGGTGATGAGACGCGGCAGTCGGCTGGCTGTGAGCGTCAACCAGGCATCATCCGACAGAGTGATTAGTTGGTGCCAGCTCAACTGCTGCGCGCCTATCAGTAACGATACTCCGCAAAGCAATACAAACAGACAAGGCAGATACCCACGCATCAGGTGTCTTCTCTCCCTTCTGCATTCGGTGTAATGCGCCATGTTTTAGCGGCCTGGCGCTGGCCAAGAAAGGTGGCGTAATGCCCTTTGTGGACGAGTAGTTCAGCGGGTGTACCCTGCTCCACGACGCGACCGTTATCCAGTACGATGATCTGGTCGGCCATGGCCACGGTAGATAGCTGATGAGCGATCACTAATAGCGTACGTTGACCACGCAGCCGTGCCAGTGTCTGAGTAATGATGGCCTGGTGCTGTGGATCCAGTGCGGCCGTCGCTTCGTCTACCAGCAAGATGGGAGCATCTTTGATCAGTGCTCGAGCGATCGCGATGCGCTGACGTTCTCCACCGGAAAGGCGGACACCTGCTTCGCCCACCGGCGTGTTTAGCCCCTGGGGTAAGCGTTCGAGTATCTCTGTGACGCCCGCAAGATTTGCCGCTTCCATTAGCTCGGCATCGCTGGCTTCGGGGCGGCCAAAGCGTATGTTGTCGGCTATGCTGCCAGCAAACAGATGGCTCTCCTGGAGGATCTGGCTAACATAGCCTGCCAACTGAGCACTGGACATGTCGCGCACGTCGACACCGCCAATGAAAACGCGGCCCTGGTCGACATCGAAAAAACGTGCCACAAGGCGTGCGATAGTGGTCTTGCCCGAGCCCGATTCGCCGATCAATGCCGTCATGCTGCCGGGCTTGACCGACAGACTCACTCCGTTGAGCACATTGGGCGCATCTGCGGCATAGCGAAAATGTACTGCGTGAAGTTCGATAGAGGTATCACGCGGCGGCTGAGGCGTGGTTGTCTCGGGTAAGGGCGATGCGTCGAAAACAGTTTTTATTGTCTCCAACTGCCCTTTGGCGCTGCGTAGAACGTCGCTATGCTGGGCCACATCAAGCAACGGCTCGATAAACCGGCTGATCAGCAACAGCGCCACAATAACACTGGTGACGTCAGGTGCCTTCAGCGGCTCACCCAGCAGCGTATTGATCCACACCATGATGGTGATCAGCAGGGCAGCAAATACCGCCTGCACTGCCCATGTATTGAGTAGCGCCGATAAAGCCGAAAGGCAGGCTAGCCTTGTGCCGGAATGGTGCTGCTTCTCCAGTGCGTTCTCCAGAAAGCGCGTACTCTGGCCTTCGCCGCTGAAGGCGCGTAATACCGCCTGCGCATTGGCGAATTCGACTACCCGCTGGCTGGTTTCGGAGAAGTTCTGCTGGAAGGCCCGGTCGGCGTGACGGGTGAGCTTGGAAGTGAGCCATAACACGCTCACCAGTGGCGCTAATGCTATCAGTGCTGCGATACCGAGCGGCGTGTGCAGCGCTAACAGAGCGATTAGGATGACCAGTGGCACGACCAGGCCGGTGATCACCGGTGTGAAAACGTGGGCGGGAAGCTGGGCTACCGCCATTATACCTTGAGTCACTACATGGTTAAGACGCGCAGTATTGGTGCTGGTAAACCAGCCAACGGGCAGGCGAGCTACATGGCTGCCTAGACGGTGACGCCCAGACTGTAGGACGGCGACGCCCACACGAACGCCCGCCTTCTCTACATGTGATCGCACTAACCAGCACGCGAGAATACCCAGCAGCAGTATGGCCAACCATACACTGGCGTTGGACGAATCTCCGGACATCAAATAGGTGATGATGGGGATAAATGTCAGGATTGTGAGGCCGCTAAGCAAACCATAGCCAATAGCTAGCCCGAGATAACGACGTAAGAGCACGACGTTCTCGCCGAGCAGATGAGTCAGTATTTTCAGCACGTTGATACCTCTGATTCCAGCGTTGAGGTGGCGTTGCTCAAGGCCCAAAGGCGGGCATATAGGCCATGTTGAGTGAGAAGGTGATCGTGGTTGCCCTGCTCGACGATCATGCCGTCATCGAGTACCAGGATCTGATCGGCGTATCGGATCGTATCGAGTCGATGGGAGATGACGATCAGCGTGCGTCCGCGGGTTAGCCGAGCTAGCGCTTCCTGAATGACCAGTTCGCTACTCGCGTCGACTGCCGCCGTTGCCTCATCCAGCACCAGTAGAGGAGGATCAAGCAAAATGGCGCGGGCAATGCTCACACGCTGCTGTTCACCACCAGACAGTTGGGTGGCGTCGTCAACGACAGCGTCATAGCCACCGGGTAATGCGAGGATGCGCTCGTGAATATTCGCCGCGCGAGCCGCGTCCTCAATCTCTTGCTGGCTGGCGGAAGGACGGCCCAAGGCAATGTTGTCGCGGATGCTGGCATGGATAAGGCGGACGTCCTGCAGGACAAAACCGATATATTGGTAAAGTGTCGCCGTTGAGAGCTGGCGCAGATCCACACCGCCTAAGGTGATGCGCCCCTGGGTGGGATCAAAGAAGCGCAATAGCAGTCGTGCCAAAGTCGACTTGCCCGCTCCAGATGGCCCGACAATCGCAGTGACACTTCCTGCGGCAAAGGTGACGTCGAGATTCGAGAGCCCACGATGTCCGTTATCATAGGCGTAACTCACGTTGTCGAAACGAATTTCGTTGTTTGCTGGCAGTGGCTGCTGGTCAGAGAGAGGCGCTTGCAAGATAGGCGTTTCAAGTAGCGCCATGACGCGTTGCGCAGCGCCGGTTGCACTGCCCAGGTCGTGCAGCAGGGTATGCAGAAGCAGCAAAGGAGCACAGATCCCTGGCGCCACCAGAATGAACGGCACCAAGTCGACGGGAGTCGTCCAGCCGTTGACGACAGAAATTGTTCCGCACAGCAGAGTCAGTCCCAATATCGTCACCGGCGTTACCATCGCATGAACATGAGCCATGGAGGCGACCAACGGGCGGGTAAAGCGATCAAATGCATCGGCAAAGCTATTCACTGCGTCCTGATAACCGCGATAGGCCTGTCCGGTGGTGCCGAACGCTTTCACGTCGGGGATGCCGCTAATGAACTCATTGATGGCACTGTTCATGTGCTCAAGCCGTATCACGAATTCTCCCATGTTGGCTTTGCTGGATTGCATGAGCCGATGCAGAAACAGAAAGAAGCCGGGCAGGGGCAACAGGGTTATCACCGCGATTCGCCAATCCATCGCAAGCAGATAAATCACTGAGATCGACAGAGCCCCAAGCGCGCGCCCGACGGCGGTATAGAAGTGCGCGGTTAGGCTGTGCAGCGTCGCAATGTCATCCTGCATCGCTTGCTTGACCTGCCCGGAGGTTTGGCCGGTAAACCAGCCAAGCGGTGCCTGGGCCAAGCGGCTGAGCACGGCCTGACGTAGATGATGTGTCAGACGGTTATCCGCCAGATGCGCGATCAGCTCGCCGAGGAACATGCTTCCCATGCCGATGAAGACGCTGACGATACTGGCTGTTACCACCCACGCGATGTCGCGTTTGCTGCTCGCAGATAACTCCCAGGCTTGGTCTGAAGCGGTGGCGAGGATCTGCGCGATGTGCGCCATGCCGGCTAGCGGTATCATCGTGAAGATTGTGCCGATGCCCGCCAGGGTGGCGGCTATTAAGAGCCGTGTGCGGATGGGGGCCAGTATTCGGCTGATGGGACCTTGGCCAGTCGGCGTGGTTTGCGTGTTCATGAATCGTTGCTACTCGGTCATGGGGCGTTTAAGTGATTACTCTCAGAGCTATCAAGTCGAAAGAACCGGAATTGCCACTGGATATAAACGCGAATTAATCGCGTTTGTGAGATTAATTGAAAATTAGTTTAGCGTCTATAAACTAATTAAAATAGTTGCATGCTGATAAACTAATTGACCCTAGCGGAAGGGGCATGGCTTGATAAAGGACGCTATTAAAAGGAGTGTGTTATGGCAGCGCGACCAGCATCTAAAGTACGCGGGCGGCCACCCACCATTACGCGTGAGCGTATTGCGAATGCGGGTGTCGAGATTGGCCTACCCAATATCACCTTTGTGGGAGTAGCCGCCGCGTTGGGCGTTAGCCATATGGCGCTTTACAAGCACGTCGCTAATCTTAAAGCGCTGAAGGTGGTGGTAGCCGAAGAGATCTTTCGGCGCTGGAGAATTCCGCGTGCTCGTCGAGATGAGCCCGAAGAGCTGCAGGCGTATCTGTTCACTTTTGCTATGTCGATAGCTGAGTTTGTCAAAGTACACCCAGGGCTGACGCCCTACGTGATCCGTCGTCTGGCGGCGACCCAGCCGATGATTGAAAAAATCCATGAGCACCAAGCGCATATTGCCGAGGTCTATGAGATTTCCCAGTTACAAGCGCGTTGGCTTCTGGCGACGGTAGCCTTTCACTGCTTTGCCGTAGCGGACACGATTTACTCGGTGATGGGGCAGGAGCCTGTTGAGGCAATAGATCATGCCGTAGAAGAGGCCGAACTGGAGCAAGGTATTCAGGCGCTCATTGCTGGAGCTATCGCCATGCTGGATGATCATCCGCAGGGGCAGGAGTGAATGATCTCCTGGCCTTCGCCAGCGTGAATCGTGGCCGTCCGGTGGCCAAAGGCGAGATCGCTGAGCTTTCCAACGAACTGATCAAACAGCATTTGACCGTTTAAGTTATCCACACCCGGTTCAAAGTCGTGGGTCGGGCTGGAAGGGCAGCGCCTTTGCCGTCGTGATGACTTGATCAAACAGGGGGTGCCCAGGGTTGAGCATGTAGTTGAACTCTCTTGGCACGACCACGCTAGGAATTGCCAGGGCTAAACTGTGGCCGGAGTCCAACCAGCCGTCGCCAAGCTCGGCAGTTTCTGCTGGCGCAGGCGCTTCCCGCCAGTTATCCGGGAGATCGGCTTCTCCAACACCCAGAATGCTATCGGTCGGTAGTGTCAGGCGCAGTAGCGCATAGGCATTGAGCAACTGATAGCTTTCCAGATGCACCATGATTTCAAGCAGCGCCAGCGACTCAGCGCTTGCCACATACACACAGGCCTTACCCGGGCTGTTCCAGCGCCCGCCATAAAGGCGTGCGCCTTCGCCATCGAAAGCGTTGTCCTGATACTTGCGCTTGATCAAGCGGTAAGCGTTGACCTCATTCACGTAGCAACCCCATGCTCCAGTCGCCCAATCAGGTTCAGCACCGTTTGATACTCGGCAGAGGTTGCGCTCATTTCGATGGGCCTGCGCCCGCCCAGGCCAGTATTGGGTTTGAGCAGCCAGGTGCGGGCACCCTCGACGTCGCCTTCAAACAGGTCTAGCGCCGCCTTGAAGAGTTCGGCAAAGCGATATAGCCGGTCGCTTTCCGCCATCTTAAAGCGCCCCGACTTAGCACGGCGGCTCAGCGTGGCCGGGGGAATATCGACGTAGCCTGCCAGCGCCTTCTGTTCGATACCTGACGCCTTAGCCAGTCTGGGGTAGACCCTATACTCAACGCCTTGATGCAAAAGCTCATGCAGCTTGCGGCCTCTGGCAGGCAGGCCGATCTGGTGCCAGAAACCTGATGCCAAGGCTTTGGGTGGCTGGTATTGAGTGAAGTGCATATCCATGGTATTTCTCATTTGATATTTCAATGAACTATCAAATGGTATACGCCTCGCCTGCCCAGACGTCAAGTGAGATGGAAGGCATCGCCTCTAATCTCTTTAGCGCAACGAACTTGGCGCTTCTGGTGTTTCGCGGGCGCGGCGGCGTTTCATGGTCTGGGTGATCACGCCGTAGCGGGGGCCAGCGAGGAAGGCGAGGATTAGGAAAACGCCGGTCATTATCGCCATCATGCCGCCAATGGAGACGTTGAAATACACGGCGAGGTAGTAGCCAGAAATGCTTGAAGCGATCGAAATTAGCGCACCGATGATAAACATCATCCATAGCCGATCGGTCAGCAAATAGGCGGCGGAAGCGGGCACAATGGCAAAGGCGATAAACAGTACTGCCCCCACGGCATCAAAGGCCGCTACGGCGGTTGAGCTAGTTAGCATTAGCAGCACATAGAAAAGAATCGAAGGCATAAAGCCGAACGTTTTGGCCAGCGCTGGATCGAAGGTGGCTAGTTTCAGCTCCTTATAAAAGAGCCCGATAAACGCGTAGTTGAGCAGTGTCATCACGCTCATCGATACCAGCGCCTTGGGGATGGGCAGACCGAAGATGTCGAGAGTATCCAACCAGACAAAGCCGATTTCACCGAGCAGCACAGTATGCGTGTCGATATGCACATCGTTGGCGTAGACATTGAGTAACAGCACACCGATGGAGAAGAGCGCGGGGAAAACCAGACCGATAGCGGCATCCTGCTTTACCCGCTTGGTGTTGGCCAGTGCCTCGGTAAGTAATACGGTTAATAGCCCGGTTAATGCGGCGCCTATTAGCTGTACAGGCCCACTCTGCTGTTTGGTCAGCAGCCAGACAATCACAATGCCAAATACAATTGAGTGACTAATCGCATCAGTGAGCATGCTATTGCCGCGCAGCACAAGGAAGGTACCCACCGCCGAGGAGGCAATGCCAACCATGGCACCTACCAGAATAATGGGCAGCGCCGTGTTGGTTAGTAATTCAGCAATCATGTCACGACCTCTTCGAAGGTGGCGACCACCTGTTTGGCTGCCTTTTCTCCCCGCGATGTTAGCGCCCATCCGGCGCCGCCGTCAGAGGAGCGTATAAGGTAGCCTTGGCGCTTAAGTTTACTCAGCACCATGCGCGCGCCAAATGTTGCGCGGTAGTGTCGGGAGGCGCTGGGATGCTTGTAAAGCGTGTAGAGTAACTGCTGCTTCTGCAGCGCTTCTTTTTGGCGGTAATGCTTGATGAAGCCCCACAGCAGGCCTCGGCCGGGAGCAAGCGCCAGCGAGATGATGACAATAGCCGTTGCGGTGAGAATCACCAGCGGGCCGGTCGCCAGACCACGGGATAGGGTACTAATGGTTGCCCCCGAGACCCCACTGACAATACCGATGCCAGCGGCAATAACCAGCATCCCCCCCAGATGACGGCTCCACTGCCGGGCCGCAGCGGCTGGCGCCACGATCATGGCGGCCATTAATATCACGCCAACCATTTGCAAGCCGACCACCACGGCGAGCGCCACCATAGCGGTAAGCGCGGCTTCGATGGCGTTGACGGGCATGCCGAGCGAGCGGGCGTACTGCCCATCAAAAGTGACCAGCTTGGCTTGTTTCCAGAAGATGGCGAGCAGCGTGAGTGTGAAGAGGGTGATGCTGCCCATTACCCACAGATCCGAGCGTAGCGTAGCAGCGGCCTGGCCGAACAGAAAGGCTTCTAGCCCCCCTTGGGAGGCGTTATTGGTACCCTGGATATAGGTCAGCAGCACGATGCCAATGGCAAAGAAAATGCTTAGGCAAATGCCGAGAGCGGCATCGGTTTTCAAGCGGCTTTTGCGGGTCAGCAGCAGCATCGTCAGCGCGGCTAACGAGCCAGTGGCCAGTGAGCCAATGATAACGCCGCCCATATCCCGACTGCCGGTGATGATAAAGCTTAAACACACGCCGGGCAGCGCCGCGTGGGAGATGGCGTCACCGAGCAAGCTCTGGCGGCGTAACACCGCAAAGCAGCCCAGTGGGCCGCTGATCAGACCCAGTAGCGAGGCACCAATCACCACGTTTTGAAAGGTGTAGTCAGAAAGAAGATCAAGCCACTGCATGGGTTATTTTACCTTCGAAGCAGTGAACATCAGGGCGTCGCTATCGTTCAGCAGGGCAATCTGGCCACCATACGCCTGACGTAGATAATCAATATTAAACACGTCGTCAGCCTTGCCGCTGGCAATCACACGGACGTTAAGCAGCAACAGCCAGTCGAAGTAATTACGTACGGTTTGCAGGTCATGGTGGACAACAATCAGCGTTTTACCCGCATCACGCAAACGGCGCAGAATGTCGATGATGGCTCGCTCGGTGGTGGCATCAACCCCGGCCATGGGCTCATCGAGAAAGTACACATCGGCCTGTTGCACCAGTGCGCGGGCCAGAAACACTCGCTGCTGTTGGCCGCCGGAAAGCTGACTGATCTGGCGGTCGGCGTAGGCGCTCATTCCCACCATCTCCAGGGCTTCCAGTGACTCGTTACGCTCTTTACGCCCTGGGCGCCGGAGCCAGCCCAGGCGACCGTAAAGCCCCATGGTGACCACATCCAGCGCGGTGGTCGGGAAGTCCCAGTCGACGCTGGAGCGCTGCGGCACATAGCCAACGCGCCTGCGCTGTGAGGCGTAGGGGCGGCCATGCACCATGACCTCGCCAGAAAGTGATGGTACAAGCTCCAGCAGGCTCTTGATCAGCGTGCTCTTACCCGCCCCGTTAGGGCCGACAATGCCTGCCATCACGCCGGTAGGAATCTCTAGGTTAATATCCCAGAGAACGGGCTGATTATGATAGCTGACGGTCAGGTTCTGAATGCTGAGCGCCGTGTCGGTTGTTGCGGGTGTCGCCATTGTTGCAGTGCCTTATTGAATGATTAGTGAGCGAGCTTCCACTCGGTAGCCCAATCGTTCATTGCTTCGGGAAGCGGTGCCAGGGTACCGCCAAGCGCTTCGACGATATGCTGGGTGTTGCGGTAGATCATGCCCATATAAGTGCCATCGACCGTGTCTGGGTCGCCCATGGCATCGGAGTAGAGTTCACCGCCAATTTCGACAACCTGGCCCCGCTGTTGGGCGGCATCAATAACGGCTTGAACCGTGCGCGGATTAATAGTGCTCTCGATGAAAAGGGCCGGAACCGCGCGATCCACCACAATATCTGTCATGTTGCGAATATCAGCAATACCCGTTTCCGTTTCTGTGCTAATGCCCTGTATGCCTTCCACGTCGATATCGTAGGCGCGGCCAAAGTAACCAAAGGCATCGTGAGCGGTGACCAGAATGCGTTGCTCATCGGGAATGCTGGCGATACTGTCTGTCACCCATTCGTGTAGGGCAAGCAGTTGAGTCTGATAGCGCTCGGTATTGGCATCAAACGTCGCGGCGCAGTCGGGGCGTGCTTCACTCAGCGCGGCATTGAGCGTGGGCAGTGTTTGTGCCCATAAAGAAACGTCCATCCACAGATGAGGATCAATGCCGTACACATCCTGTGAGGTAATCAATGATGCAGGGTCAATCGAGGCAGGGGCGACGGCAAGCGTAGGTGTGCGCTCGGAGAACCTTTCCAGTACGTCGCCTAGCTGACCTTCCAGCGAATAGCCCGAGTAGAAAATCTGTTCTGCGTTTCGCAGCGTTGCCACATCGCTAGCGCTTGCCTGATACAAATGAGGGTCTACGCCTGGGCCCATCATGGCTTCCACATTAACGCATTCGCCGCCTACTTCCTGCGCCACATCGGCGATCATACCAATCGTTGCCACCACGTTTAAGGGGGGGGTATCGGCAGTTGCCAGCGCACTTAAAGGCAGCGTTGTTAATAGGATCACTGCATGCTTTGTTGCCATTATTTAGCTCCAGACTCTACATGGGATAGAGGATGATTAAAGCAGCGTTGCTTCGTGCAAGTTTATTTCTTTTGGGAAAAAAGTATAGCCTTGGCTAAGTTTGTGGCGCAATTAACCCAATGTCAAGCGGATAAACGGCGTTGAAATGAGCTGAGAGGTGAGCTTGGATGATGGCGGGAATAAACATCAGGCGCATGGGAAAATGGTGCATTGGTGGAAAAGCACCATTTTCCCAGCTCCTCATTAATTAGCGCATAGAATTGATGATAAGGAACGATTTGTTGAGCAAGGCTTAGGCAGTTTGACTAGCTAAACGCCGTTCCTGTAAGCGTTGAACGACAAACCAGTCAACGATAAGCATAAAGATCAAGGAAGCGCCGACGAGCGGAAAAATAACTCCCCCGATCACCAGCATGACAGTCAGGCCACGAAACACCCGTTTATCGCTCGGTAGTGGTGGGACTCCCATCGCGCCCGAGGGGCGTCGTTTCCACCACATCACCGCCGCTGACACTGCCAGCAGAATAATGGCGAGGCAGACCGTCAAGAACAAGAGTTGATTGAATAATCCAAACTGCTGACCCATATGCACGTTAATACCAAATTCCAACCAGCGGCCCAAGGGTCCATAGTCGGCATAGCTCATGTCGATCAAGCGCTCGCCAGTGTACTGATCAAGGTGCACCACGCGCTGTTGGCTAAGGTCATTGGGATAGACCGAGCCGGTGTACACACCGGTTGCCGTAGTCGGCAGGCTGACAGCATAGCCATTATGTAATCCCAGTTCATTGAAAATGGCGACAGCACCGTCAAGGCCGATGCTCTCTGCCTGACCTGGCTGCTGTGAGGATTCTGGGAGTTGTGCCTGTTCGAGTGACCAATTGGTTGGGCTTTGTTCGTTTAAACGTGCCTCCGACATGGGCACTTCAACGCGCACCCCGGCGGGGTAGCCAAAATTGTTACCGTTGGCCCACTGGTTAACCTGCCCGCCCCATACGCCCGACCAGGGCATGCCCGTGATTGCCAGAAAGACGATAAAGGCGCCGACAAATAGCCCGGTAACCGCATGCAAATCGCGCCAGAATACCCGGCTTTTCGGCTTGCCACGTACGCTAACCACGCCGCCTGCGCCTTTACGCCGTGGCCACCACAGGTAGATGCCGGTGAGCACCAGTAGAATTGACCAGCCGCCAGCTATTTCAATCAGTTTGCGCGCCGTCGGGCCAAAGTATTTCAAGCTGTGTAAATAGCGAACGGTCCACATCACGGTGCCACGGTCATCCAGTGCTCCCAGTACATTAGCCGTGTAAGGGTTAACGTAAACCGCTAATCGCTCGCCCTCCGCTGTGTTAATCGTGATCTCCGCGGAGCTATCCGGCGTCGCGGGGTCGGTGAATTTTACGGCGGTGCCGGGATGAGCCGTCAGCGCTGCACTTACCAGCGCAGAGGGAGGCAGCGTGGCCTCTTGAACGGCCACGCGCTCAACATCAGCGTGTATCAGCGCGTCCAGCTCGTCTTTGAATAAATACAGCCCGCCAGTGATCGCCAGACTAATCATAAACGGCAGCACCAAAAGGCCAGCGTAAAAATGCCAGCGCCAAACGGCGCGATAAAGATCGAAGGTTTTGCGTTTACCTTCTTGTGAGGAGGACGCGATCGTCATGTAGTGTCTCCAGACCACCAGGCAACGAGCCTGCTGGTTTAATGAGTCAGGGGAAACAGGTGCTCTACTGAGCACCTGAGTGAATCAGAAGCTGAAGTCGGCCCGTGCCCACACCATCCGGCCAGGCTCGTTAATACCGCGATCCAGATCAGCGGGGTAGCCAAAAGCGGCGTTACCGGCTAGGTTCAGGTGCTCGGTGTAAGTGGTGTCGAAAACGTTATCCACACCCACACTCAAGGTTAGGTGGTTGCTTGCGTGATACGCGCCATTAAGCGAGAACACCCCGAAACCTGAGGATGATTCCAGGTCTTGGCCGACGACATTGCCTTTTTCGAGCGCAGTGCGGTTTTGTGCCGCGACGCCACGCCATAGGCCGCCCACGGAGTAAGCGTCGCGTGCATAGGTCAAGCCAACATTAGCTTCCAGCGGTGGGATTTGAGGTAAGGCTTCATTGTCGTCGGCATTACGTCCCCAGGCATAGGCCAGGGAGGCATTGCCCACCCAGTTGTCGGTTATTTGATAGCTGGCACCCACTTCGGCACCTGCAATCTGGGCATCAATGTTATCGATTTGAGTAGTGCCCATGCCCGCTGTGTTGTAATCAAACAGAATAAAATCGTTTACATATCCTGCATATCCGGACACCCACGCGCTCAAGCGCTGGTCGTTGTACTGAGCACCGATATCCAACTGGGTGGTTTTTTCGGCTTGAACGCCATCGAAGGCATTCAAGCTGCCGGCCGGGCCTGCTTTGTTGGAACTTAGCTCCCAATAGTCAGGAAAGCGTTCCACATGCCCAACACCGGCATACCAAGTGATTGGTGCTGAGGCTAAATCTTGCTCGTAGCGGACAAAGGCACTGGGCAGAGTGTCACGGCGGGTAAGGCCTGCGGTAGCCGTATCCAGGCTCTCGTCACTGACGCGATAGCGGTCTACCCGGGCACCACCAATCAGGCGGTCACGTTCACCTATATACCGGGTGACCTCGCTGAAGGCGCCGAACTGGGTCTGCTCGTAATCGGGTTGCCAGCGCTCTCCATCCAGGTTGCGGTGTACCTGATGTTCAACGTCGACGCCAGCGATCCAGGTGGTGTTTTCCCACTCCCAGGTGGACGCAGCGCGCGCACTTCGAGTACGGCGATCAACCCGCATGGCCATGCCGTTACTCATATCCATGCCGCCGCCCATGTCCATGCCACCGCCCATGTCCATGCCGCTGCCCATATCCATGCCGCCACCCATGCTCATGCTGCCCGGTGAACGAAGGGTAAAGTTATCCATAATATGGTCGGCGTAGGCATAGTTGGCCTGCATTTCCAGACGTTTCCAGTGCTCGCCTAAATTCTCGCGCTGAAAACGTATGCCCACGGTTTCGCGCAGAAACTTACTGCCATCCATGCCCCGTCCGGCATAGCGCGCTTCACCGTCTCCTCGGCCAGCGGTGACTTCAAGCCAAGTGTCGTCGTCGGGTGTCCAGCCTATGGCCACGTCGCCGTTCCATTTATCCCACTGAGAGGGCACAGCGTTGCCGTCGCCATCTTTATAGTCGTTGGCCTCTGATTGGTTGCCAGTAATGCGCAGATAGCCCGCTTGATTACCCACTGCGGCATCAATGCGGCGATCAAAGCGACCATAGGTGCCCAGCATGACGCTGCCATCTACACGTACGCCCGCTTCATCGAACTCTTCTGGGCCGCGGTCAAAGCGCACCGTTGCCGCTGAGGCACCTGGCCCCCATAGCACCGACTGTGGCCCTTTGGTGACGGTGAGGCTATCGTAATTTTCAGGTGAGATATAAGACGTCGGCGCATCCATGCGCGCCGGGCAAGCGCCTAGCATTTGGCTGCCATTGGTCAGCACCCGTAGACGCGAGCCAAACATGCCACGGAAAACCGGGTCACCGTTGGTGCCGCCGTTACGAATGGCAGAGAACCCCGGAATGGTCTGAAGGTAGTCGGCACCGTCGCTGGCAGGGGCCGGTTGGCGCGGTATGCGTGGGTCAGTTTCCACCGTAAGTGGCGAGCTTAGCGGTACAGCGGTGACGACCATGGTGTTGAGCGCATGATGATGGTCGTGGTGAGCGGCAGGCGACTGTGCCCATGTGCTTTGAACAGCCACGCTCGATGCCGCGGCGATGCTTAATGTTAGTGCGTGTCGTTGAAAACGGTTTTTTAAACGGGCAGGCGTAACGACGCCATGCCCAGTAGCTAGATGCGACATGATGATCCCTTTTTTTGATGTAGACAGCCACTCGCCTGAAGCGAGCTTCAGGCTGAAAGGGCTGACGATGTGGCGTTATACACGTCGCAAAAAGGGCGGAGCTCGCGTTAGCGCGTGGGGGTAGTTATCACAGGAGCGCATCGCCTGTGTCGGTTGCGTCAGCAGTTGCCCATGCGTGATAAACGCTTGCTGGCTGATCGCGGGAAGAACGGTTGGTGTCGTTGGAAACTGTTGCCAGACGGCGCAGTAGCCACATTGGTGAAACCAGTTAAATATCGGCTCTACCGCTTCAGCATGGCCTGAAGAGTGGTGATGTTGACTTGCTTGCGGGGCCGCGTGCTGATGATGGTTTCCATTCTGGTGACTTGATGAATGGCTAGAGGAGTGGTCAGTGCCGTGGTTAGCGTGATGTTGCCCACCCGCTTGATACTGCGAAATTAGCGGCCCGCCCAGTAGGAGATGCATCGCCACAAACGCCATATAAAGCGCTATGCGATACCAAAGAGTCCCTACTGAACGTGATAAGTGCATTTGCTCGATACGCTATTTGGGCCGTGTTATGTTGTTTCATATAGAGTGCTTGGCAATTTTAGCTGAAATTTCCTTATGAAAATGTGAGGGCGGTGCGGTCAATTGACACGTAGGGGCTATTGGCGTCGGATAAAACGAGTGCTAAATCAATTCATAGCTCCGACGTTGTGTATTAGTAATGCAAGATCGATACACTGCGCACTAGCGCTGTCACCTGCTTACCTACAGCGAGTTTCATTTCATCTGAGGACTTGCGAGTTAAGCGTGATCTAAGGTGAATAGAACCAAGGCTCAACAGCAGCTCCACCGAGTGTGGGCTGGTGGGCAACGTTTCCATTTTTTTAATAGTAGCCGCGAGCTGATTACGGTAGCTGGTGTCCTTTGTCGGTGAGAGTGCCAAGGCAATATCCCGTGCAAAGATACGTACGCGCAAACGGCTGCCGACAGGCGCTGATATACCCGGTATTATTAATTGGTGACACTTATCAAGCGCAAGATGGGTTAGCTGGTATACATCGTCATGTTCGACAACTCGACCTTCGATAATCGAGGCGGCATCGAACCCTCCCAGCTCCTCGGTTAAATCAAAGCGCTGCAAAAGACCATGTAATGGATCGCTAGCAATAACGCGCCCCTCTTTCATCAGTACGAGATGATCAGCAATTGCCGAGATCTCTTCGGGGTCGTGGCTGACGTAAATCACCGGGATTTGAACCTGGCGAGTCAGTCGCGCAATGAAGCGCAACAGCTCTTGCTTACGTGGCCCATCCAATCCGGAGAGTGGCTCATCCATTAGCAGTAGCTGAGGATCGCTCAGTAGTGCCCTGCCTATGGCGACTCGGCGTGCTTCGCCGCCCGAAAGGGTACCCGGTATCCGCTCAAGTAAATGTCCGATGCCAAGCAATTCGACAATCTCATCGAAGCGGTGAGTTGCTCGTTTAGGCATGCCGTAGGTGAGGTTGCCTCGCACTCGGTAATGAGGAAAAAGACGCGCCTCCTGGAACACAACGCCAATGCGCCGTTGATGGGCGGGTACATTCTGGCGCTGTTGGGTGTCTAGTAGCACCTGGTCGCCGAGCTGCAGTTTGCCTACGCCGGGTGTGTCCAAGCCTGCAATAATGCGCAGTAGGCTGGTTTTGCCGCTTCCTGATATGCCAAAAATACCGGTCACACCGCTAGCGGGCAGCGTGAGCGATGCTTGCAGCTGGAAGTTGCCAAGGCGTTGTTCAACAGAGAGCGATAGCGATGAATGGGCAGAGGCGTCGGGAGACGTTGGGTTAGTAGGCATCACGTTCCTGTAAACGCTGTTGGGTGCGGCGCGCTAGCCATTCAGAGGCAATTAACGAGAGCAGGGCAATAATGATGGCGAGAAAACATAGCCTTGCCGCAGCGGCTTCCTGACCGGGTGTCTGAATTAGCGTATAGAGTGCTAGGGGTAAGGTGCGCGTTTCGCCAGGGATATTAGAGGCGAAAGTGATAGTGGCACCGAACTCGGAAAGCGCGCGAGCAAAAGCCAGCACGGTACCTGTTAGCAGGCCGGGGATCGCCAGCGGCAATGTGATGGTGGTGAATACCCGCCAGCGACTAGCGCCTAGCGTGCTGGCAGCCGCTTCGAGTTTGGGGTCAACGGCCTCAAGGGATAAACGCAGGGCCCTCACCAGTAATGGAAACGCCATTACGCCGCTAGCAACGGCTGCCCCTTGCCAAGTAAATGGCAATGATACGCCTAAGTTGCTGTAAAGCCATTGACCAAACACCCCTTGCCTGCCCAAGCCAATTAACAGTAGATACCCCACAACCACGGGCGGCAGAACCAGTGGCAAGTGTATCAAACCATTGACCAATGCTTTCCCGCGAAAATGATAGCGGGCTAGCCACCAAGCGACGGCAATGCCTGGGGGCAATATCCATGCAACCGCCGCTAAGCCGATCAGTAAGCTTAGGCGAATAGCCTCCCACTCCGCTGGAGAAAGCGTCACGGTGCACTGATGCTTGTGTCAAAGCCATGCTCGGCAAAGATAGCGAGGGCTTCTTCACTGGTTAACCACGCCTGTAGCGCCACGGCAGCAGCGTTTTGCTCTGCATCAATCAGGGCGATGGGGTACGTAATGGGGTCGTGGCTGGCGGCTGGGAATAACCCAAGTACCCTGACGGCCTTGCTGGCAAAAGCATCCGTTTGATACACCACACCGATGGGTGTTTCTTCACGCTCTACCAGCGCTAATGCAGCGCGCACATCATTGCCACGGGCTAGGCGCGGCGCTAGAGCTTCCCATTCGCCCAGTGTCTCCAGTGCTTGCTGGGTATAGATACCGGCCGGTACATGGTCTGGGTCTCCCACGGACAGTCGGTCGCGCTCGCCTAATAGCGTTTCAATAGCGATGCCTTCCCCTGGGGTGAACTGCATTGGCACGCTATCGCTGGCACTAACAAGCGCCAATCGATTTTGCAGTAAATCTCTACGTTGCTGCACATTGATATGCTGATCTTCAAGCCAATCCATCCACGTCACATTTGCGGAAAGAAATAGCTGCGCGGGACTGCCGCTGGCGATTTGTCGAGCAAGGGTAGACGACGAAGCATAAATCGCGGTCACATCAACGTCATTATGCGTTTCATAAACCGCAATGGCATCGTTTAGTGCATCGGTCAGCGACGCAGCGGCTGCAACGTGCACATTGTCGCTCGCGAGCGCTGATGCTGTCGGAAGGCTAAATAGAATAACGCTGGCAAGCAGGCGATTGTTCACACCGAAGTTAAGCATCGTTTTATTCCGCTATTTCCACATGGATATAGCGGAGATTAGCGAATACTCAGCGCGTGTTCAATGACAAATAACGCGTGGCTGGATGGCGATCAATCATTGTCGCGCTCGGCACCATCAGAAGGTGACAGAAGCGCTAGCAGTGCTTTGGCATCGTCAGGCGTTGCCATCACAAACTGCTTTTCCAGTGCTCGATAGTGGGTAAGTACTTGTTTGCCAATCTCTGTTAGGTGTGCTCCACCCCGTGCATTTCCACCGGAACTTGTTACCACCAGCGGTGATAAAAAGTAGCCGTTCATAGTTTCGAGCAGTTGCCAGGCTTTTTTATAACTCATGTTCAGCGCGCGGCCCGCCGCGGAAATTGAGCCGGTTTGATCAATCATTTCCAACAGGTCAGCCTTGCCAGGGCCAATCACCACATCGTGGTTTAACGCTAAGCGCAGCTGGAAGGTAGGGGAAGGGTGATGGGTGCGTGTCATTGTTGAACTCTGCTGATGACTATGTGCGTATCAGTTTAGCAACGATATAGCCCCCAACGCTTACCATTTAGTGGTTAGCAAAGAAGAGTGCGCAGCTTAGCTTAACGAGGCTTGGGCCTTCTTCTAACGGCGTTGAAGGTTGCTCAGATTTGGTGCGCTTATCCGTTTTTGTGTTCTCTTTTGGTGCTTAAAGCCGTTGGTAGCTAACAATCTCAAAGCTTAAGTTATTGTGTCGACAAAGAAACGTGGTTTTTCACCATTTTGGCGCACTCCTTGCATTTCAAGTTGAAATATTGACCAACTGGAAGCGATAGCGCCATGACTCTGTGTGAACTTGCGACACCTGCCGCTAGCTCAGGCCATCGCTTTGATGGCGAGCGCCACTGGGCGGCATCGCTGGCGCTGCGTTTTGCTAACCGTGAGGGCACAACCCGATTGGTGCAGGCTCGTCACCAAGGGCCGCTACGAGTACAGCGGCCGTTTTACCCAGAAGGCAGCACGGAAGCTTGCCATGTGTACGTGCTGCATCCACCCGGTGGTTTAGTCAGTGGCGATGCCCTGACGATTCGCGCCCACATCGAGGGTGATGCTCATGCGCTGCTCACCACGCCTGCGGCTAACAAGCTTTATAAAGCTGACAGTCAGGGCGTTGCCTGGAACCAACAGACTGAGCTTAACGTGGAAGATGGCGGCATCCTTGAGTGGCTTCCTCAAGAAACGATCGCCTTTGATGGCTCCAAAGGCGCTCAGCGAACGCATATTGCGTTGCATGGCAGTGCCCGTTGCTTGGGCTGGGAAATCATGGCGCTGGGCCGCCCCGCCAGTGAACTTCCCTATGTAACAGGTCGCATTGAGCAGCACTTTCGTTTAACCCTAGATGGCAAGCCGCTGTGGCTTGAACGCCAACCGTTGGATCCTGCACATCCGCGTTTTAACGGGCGCTGGGGGCAGGGGGGCGCCACGGTGCAAGCCACGCTATGGGCGGTGGGCTTAGAAGATGCCGGTGTGGCGATTGATGAGCTACGCGAAGCGCTGCCGGACAACCCGCGTTGGGCGGTTACCGTTCGCCAGGGCGTGCTGTTATTACGTTATCTCGGAAACTCACGCAATGAAGCCTGGACGCTGTGTGAGCAGGCGTGGCATGTTCTGCGCCCGCACTGGATCGCGCGTGTCGCCCACACACCGCGCATTTGGTTAACCTAAACGTTGTGCAGCAGGTGCTAAATAAGTTATTTGTACTAATGCAAATGAAAACCTTTTGCATTAAAATGGTGGTCTGTGACCTGCACCGAGATGCACCATGCTGCTCAACGTCTTATCCTCTTCCTATTGGCTGCTGATCTTACGCATCCTGGCCGCGACGCTTGGCGGCTATATCGTTGCTGCACTGTTTTCGGTGGCAGCGCTTGGCTTACCGTTTGATACCATGATGTCTCTGCGTATCGGCATGATGGGAAGCTTTATTATTTGGGCGGGCGTGGCGATCTGGTCGTTTATCACGCCGAGTTTGATACGTCTTTGGGGAGCTATCGGTCTAGCCATTGGCGGCCTTCTAGTGGTGGCTAACTATGGCGTCCACTAAGCGCAGCGTGAGGCGTAATATGGCCCAGCTGCACACATGGTGCGGCTTGTTGGCTGCTTGGCTGCTATTTGCCGTTTTTCTGACGGGCACTCTGAGTTACTTCAAAGAGAGTATCTCGTTGTGGATGCAGCCCGAACTTCCGAGTGTCGCCGCGAACGCTGAGTGGGACAATCGGCGCCTGGCGGATTACTGGCAGCACTATCTTACTGAACATGCCTCCTCAGCGAGAAATTGGCAGATCACTTTTCCTAATGAGCGCGAGTCGGTCTCGACAGCCGTCTGGTTTGGGCAGGATGGGAGAGAGCAGTCGGTACTTGACCCAACCACTCTGACGTTGGTTACCCCGCGAGAAACGCGTGGGGGGGATTTTTTCTACCGATTCCATTTTCAATTGCATCACCTCCCCGCCGTCTATGGCCGCTGGCTCATTGGTATCGCCACCATGATGATGTTCGTGGCAATCATCAGCGGCGTGATAACCCATAAAAAAATCCTGCGCGACTTTTTTGCTTTTCGGCCCCAGAAGGGCGCGCGTAGCTGGCTAGATGCGCACAATGCATTTTCTGTGTTAACGCTGCCTTTTCAGCTAATGATTACCTACACCGGCTTGATAACGCTCATGTCGCTCTATATGCCTTGGGGAGTAGAGCGCGCGTTTCCCGATGCTGACGCGCGTCGCCAAGCGACCAGTGAACTGCATGCCTTTCCCCTCTCTGACTCAGCCACGGGGCAGCCTGCAGCGTTATATGCCCTTAGCGAACTGGTCGGTGATGCTGAAGCGCATTGGCAGAAGCCGGTGCAGTCCCTGAGGGTAAGCCACCCTGGCGATGCAGGTGCGCGTGCCGTGGTTTGGCAAAGTACCCACGAGGCGTTATCTGCGCACCGCCCACAACGTATCTATGAGGCCAGTTCGGGCGCCTTGTTAGCAGAGACTCAGCCGCAACGCATTGATGAACAAGCACACGGCATTATGGTGGGGTTACATGCCGGCCGTTTTGCCGACTGGGGCATGCGCTGGATCTATTTTGCATTAGGGGCTGCTGGGTGTGGCATGGTGGCAACTGGGCTACTGCTGTGGACGTCAAAGCGTAAGCATAAGAAGGGCGGCGTGGTGGGGATGTGGTGTGTCGAGCGGCTTAATATAGCCACGTTGGCCGGCATGCCGATTGCCGTATTGGCCTTTTTAGCCAGCAACCGACTTTTACCGGTGGCGCTTAGTGGGCGTGCCCCATGGGAAATCCATTGCTTCTTTGCCGCCTGGCTGCTCGCGTTGCTACACGCTGTTTTAAGACGCTCGGCCTCGCAGGCGTGGCGGGAGCAGTTAGCTCTGATCGTTATCTTGTTACTGTGCCTACCAATGCTGAATCTCTTGGTGCCTTCCTATCGTGTTCTAGGTGAGCTTGCCGCAGGTAATTGGCAGCGTGTTAGCGTTGACCTGATGTGTTTGGTCGGCGCGCTGACCATCGTCTGGCAGATGAAACGAGCTGCTAAAAAAGCGAGCACCCGTGTGCAGCCCATTCAGGTGGCGTCATGATGCTTATCACGATTCTGGCACTCGGTACGCTGGGCTTTGCATTAATTGCGCTATCGGATAGTCGCCATCGACGCCGTTGTGGTCTTAAGCCTGCTCAACAAAAACCTTGGTTCTGGGCGGGCAGTGCGATACTCGGTTGGCCGCTTTGGTTGGCAATGGAAACCTGGAGCACAGGGCTGGCAATAACGCTATGGCTGGGCTGTCTAAGCATCTCGGCGGGAGTGGTATTTCTTGGTCTGGCGATGTTTGAGCGCTTCCGCCAGCAGCCGTAATTACCCCCGCCGCTGGCGTTACCCCACGACCAAGATTTCAATCTGTTATTTAGTAATGGTTGTTGTCTAAGAGCTGAATATAGCCCGTTAAATCGATTAGATAACTATGTACTTGCAAGGGTTGGTACTTGCATTTAAGCTGCGCATCCCCCATTAATTAGGGGTGGTCATACAGCATGGCCCAGGAGGTTGCAAGTATGTTTAACGAAGAAAAAGTGGCTCAGATGGCGGCTTACCTGCTAGGGCAGCGTGGTGGCCAGATGTCATATCTGAAACTGATGAAGCTCTTGTACCTTGCAGATCGTACCTCTATGGAACGATTTGACGAGCCGATGACAGATGATGCTTGGGTCTCAATGGATAAGGGCCCAGTGTTATCGACTGTTTTGGAGCTAATGCAAGGTGCTAGTCGTAGTGGAGAATGGAACAGTTGGATCGCTGGCGGGCCTGTTCCTTATGAAGTTTCTCTAGCTTGTCGTGATAGTGATCGAGATAGCTTTGATGAGTTATCAGATGCGGATGTTGAAATCCTTGACGAGGTTTGGCAACGATTTGGAGCCATGACTCGCTGGGAGTTGGTTGAATACACTCATCTGCACTGCCCCGAATGGCATGATCCACATGGCTCAATGCGTCCTATCCGGCCTCAAGATATGTTTCAGGCAATTGGTAGAACACCGGAAGAAGCAGACGAACTCTCTGCCGAAATTTTTCAGCGCCGTGAACTCAGACAGGTGATGGGACGTTTGGCGTGACAGAGTATTGTCCTTTTCGCAAGGGAACCCTGCTAATCCTCTCTGGGCCTGTAAACCATCTTCACATCATCATGAACGATCCCGTTTATTATCCAGAGCGCGACTACTACGGGGTTCTTCTAGTAAATATTTCATCTGTAAGGCCAGGTCGTCGATACGACAGAACATGCCTCATTGAGGCCGGTGAACACCCTTTCATCCGACATCAAAGCTATGTCGTCTATGGTGACGCGGTGGTGAAAAGTGCTGATGACATCAGCCAGTTCGTTTCAACTGGTGAATTTTCAGCTCGAGATCCTGTAGATGAAATTAATTATCAAAGGGTGTTAGAAGGTTTCGATCACTCCCCAAAAGTAGCACCAAAAATCAAACGGTTTATCCGCAATTACATGAAGTAGAAGTTAGATGTCATCGCTTACTTCGACGTTCCAAGTTTATTATTTAGCTACAAAAAAACAGCCTGGTGGTAGACTCTCTGCTATTGACAGTAAGCGAATGGACGTGTCCTGCTTATGTAGCTGAATGACCGCGACAACAAGGCCGCGATCAATATTCACTAGCAAAGTACGCCATTATGACGGACCAAAGGTCAGTCGGGTTCTTTCAATAGAGACTTGTATCAATCAAGCCGCGCACCGTTTGCTGCTTGAAAAGTTGGAAACCTCGCTCAATTGGGCGGTGAGGAGGTCAGTGCGCCGGGCATGGCGCACATCTATAGGGTGAAAGTCCC
>NZ_JABUZD010000032.1:0-523 GCF_014897875.1 Halomonas sp. 3A7M | reverse complement strand
GGCTACGGGTCTGAGCGCACGATAAATTTTGAATAGCCACTTATAAGGTCCAGCGAAGCTTCAATTCCAGGTCACGTTCGATGTCGCCAGAGCAGGAATATTTATTATCTGGCCTTGTTAATTGTGGGTCATGTGGGAAACGGTTTTACTATCGAACTCGAAAATATAATGAAGTGAAAATCGTTTATGCGAATTGCTCAACTTATCTGAAGCGTGGCAAGCAATTTTGCGATAATAATACGACATGGCCATATGAAGCATTGATGCATGTTTTCAACCTAACATTTATTGAATATCTAGGTCGTGCCGCTTGGGATCAAAGCAAGTCTAATCTATCCACTGAGCTTGATACTATCAATGGACAAATAAGTGATATCGATGCACAGATTAACTTTGTGTTAGAAACTGGATATAGTGTGATGCCTGACAGTCAAGTGGTTAGAGATAAGCTTACATCTCTTTCAGAGCAACGAAAACCCCTAAGTGGCTATTCAAAATTTATCGTGCGCTCAGACCCGTAGCC
>NZ_JABUZD010000001.1:0-759 GCF_014897875.1 Halomonas sp. 3A7M | reverse complement strand
CGGCTACGGGTCTGAGCGCACGATAAATTTTGAATAGCCACTTAACTACAGCAGCAGGTGGAGATATGTTGGCGGAGCTGAATAACGTATTGACGGAGCAATTGTCGCCTATCTGGAATGCTGATGACAATAATGATTCGGCCCATCAGCGACCCGATCTGTATAGAGAACAAGCACTGGACGTAGAAGCAACAGAAGACGAGAAAGTACTGCGCATTGCTTGTCGCTCAAAAGGTAAGCTCTCATGGATGAAACAACGCTTGGATAGCGTGACGTTTACGAGTTTCTGGCCGTGATTTTTGGCTGTAACGCTAAGCACGGTAGAGGTAAAGCGAAAGGAGTGGCGAGGAATGCCTGAGTTAATACGATTACAAACACCTGATTTTGAGTTTTCGGTTTGGGCTAACGATATCAGCGCGCGCGCAAAAGTGTATCAGGCCACTGTGGCCGAAAGAGCCAGCCTAACGCTTGAGTATGCAGAGAGCGATGCAGCCCTTCGCTTTGCCCCAGAAGTTGAACTTGTTGATATCGCAGTTATTGATGAGCAGAACAGTAGCCTTGAACTTGATAACAGCCATGCACAAACTGTTTTGGCGACAAGTGTCACTGCGCCTGAAAAATGCTCAACATTCACTTTAAATACACCTTTGTTTTTTGAAAATACTCAATATCAGTTTGAATGGGTGTTCTTGCAAGCCGTATCCGATGCATACTTGGTAAGTGGTTATGCAAAAGTTATCGAGTTACTTTTTCCGTAAT
>NZ_JABUZD010000033.1:0-1404 GCF_014897875.1 Halomonas sp. 3A7M | reverse complement strand
TTATCAGTTAGCGCGGAAAACCTCGTACTTTTAGTGCGAGGATGGATAGCGCGGCGTCCGCCAGGACGCCTTGTGTTTTGCATCCTTACAATATTTCGTCTAAAGTGTAAAGCATGAAAGCCGAACGCGCCTACCAATACCGCTTCTATCCCACGCCTGAGCAAGCAGCCTTGCTGGCGCGGACGTTTGGGTGCGTGCGGTTTGTCTGGAACGCGGTGCTGCGCTATCGCACCGACGCGTTTTATCAGCGTCAGGAAAAGATCGGCTATAACGATGCCAGCGCGTTCCTAACACAGTTAAAGAAGCAGCCGGACACCGCCTTTCTAGCCGAGGTTAGTTCGGTGCCACTGCAACAATGCTTGCGCCATCAACAAAGTGCGTTCAAGCATTTCTTTGCCAAGCGGGCGCGGTACCCCAGCTTTAAATCGAAGAAGCACCGGCAGTCAGCCACCTTTGCCAGTTCGGCATTTTCGTACCGTGACGGGCAGATCACGCTCGCCAAGTGCCGTGAACCGCTAAACATCCGCTGGAGCCGCGACCTGCCTGCGGCACCGAGCACAGTGACGGTATCCAAGGATGCAGCAGGCCGTTACTTCATTAGCTGTCTGTGCAAGGTAGACACTGAGGCGCTGCCAATTACGTTCAAGATGGTCGGTATCGACCTGGGGATCAAAGACCTGTTCGTGACCAGTGACGGCCATCGGGTGAATAATCCCCGCCACACTGCCCGCTATGCCCGAAAGCTAGCGAAGGCGCAGCGGCGCCTCAGCCGTAAGCAAAAAGGCTCGAACAACCGAGCCAAGGCACGGTTAAAGGTCGCTCGCTGTCACGCCAAGATCGCTGACACGCGCCGTGACCACCTGCATAAACTCACCCGCCAGATCGTTAACGAGAACCAAGTGATTGCAGCGGAGAGTTTGCAGGTGAAGAACATGGTCAAAAACCGCCATCTCTCTAACGCCATCAGTGATGTTGGCTGGGGGGAGTTGGTTCGCCAGCTTGACTACAAGGCGGCCTGGGCGGGAAGGCAGTTTGTCCAGATTGATCGCTGGTACCCAAGCTCAAAACGCTGCCATAGCTGCGGCTTTGTGCTGGAATCACTACCGCTGAATGTTCGCACCTGGGACTGCCCAGATTGCGGTACTCAGGGCATCGACCGCGACGTGAATGCGGCCCGCAACATTCTGCAAGCAGGCACCGCGCTATTAGCCGGTGCAGATGGTTGAAAGATCATACCGAGGGGCACTCGGGAATGTACGCCTGTGGAGTTTGTGTAAGACCAGCAGTGCCAAGGCATTGAAGGCAACGAACATCGAAGCAGGAACCAGGAAGGTAACGACCTGGGAATCCCCTTCCTTTCCGCCGCAAGGCGGCAGCGCAAGCTGAGGGAGGGGAGGATGTCAA
>NZ_JABUZD010000035.1:0-49001 GCF_014897875.1 Halomonas sp. 3A7M | reverse complement strand
GCTCAATACGGTTAGGGCAAGTGGGTCGGTTTAACGGCGCTTACAGTAGTTCTTCACAACTGCGTCGCCGTACGCTATTTAAATCACCATTGGCTGTGCGTTTTTCATAAAGTTATGGGATACGAATATAAGCGAGCCACTAACCTCGCTTAGATGGGTAAGGTCTCTTTCCAGTGCCAGGGCAGTATTGTGTTGAGGTCATCGTCGTTGAGGGTGAGCAGCGTCTCGAATGTGTTAGCCAACGGTTTGCGTATTTGGTTAATCGAAAGTGAACACACAGAGTGGTGTTTGAAGCGCTATTTTTTTCTAGCTGCTTTTCTTTTTCGCATCGGCTTCTTACCCATCCCACGTAAAGCCGAGAAATCACCACCCTCTACTTCAGCGATTAACGCTTTCAGACCATCAGTGAGGGGCTGCATAAAATGCCCGTATCGCATCCGCTTTTCACTGATAGCTTCAAGCTGAGACTCCCAATGTGCGGTCATATCAGGAACGACCATTCGTTTAGGCAGACTGTTCACAAGATGCTTTCCTACCTCTGTCGAGTGGATCTCCTTACCTTTCTTTGTCAGAAACTGCCGCTTGAACAGTAACTCGATGATCCCTGCACGGGTGGCTTCCGTGCCGAGCCCATCTGTATCCCTGAGCACTTTTTTAATTTCAGGGTCTGATACGTACCTCGCTATTCCCGTCATGGCGGAGAGTAATGTTGCATCTGTGAAACGTTTCGGGGGGCTGGTTTGTTTCTCATCCATTTTGCCGTCGATGCAGGTAACAGGATCTCCAGACTTCACGTTGGGAAGAACCACTGACGAAAACTCTGCGTCTTGCTTGTGGTTCTTTTGAGGTGGTAGCAGTGCCTTCCAGCCGTTGGAAATAACTGACTTCTGTTTGGCGATGAACAACCCACCTTCCACCTCGCTGTCAATTTGATGCTCAGCATACTCAAACGGCGGGTAAAACTGTATTAAGTACTGGCGGGCAACAAGCTCGTAGATATTCTTCTCGTCCTGAGACAGACGATCACCTGGGGCGGCTCTAGATGTTGGTATAATTGCGTGGTGCGCGCCTACTTTGGCATCGTTCCACGCCTTGCTCTTCAGGTCGAGGTCAGCCTTTTGAACGCTTTCAGAAAGCGCCGGCGATGTTTTGGCTATCGACTGAGCCACTGTTTGGCGTTCAGCATAATGGCCTTTGGGCAAATACCGACAGTCTGAACGTGGGTAGGTGATCAGTTTATGACGTTCATATAACTTTTGGCATATGTCCAGAGTCTTCTGGGCGTTTAGATTGAAGCGCTTTGATGCATCAATTTGCAGCGATGAAAGACTGTAGGGTAGGGGAGTAGGCTGTTTTTTCTTGTCACGTTTAACTGCGATGACGTTACCTGTATGCCCAGCTACCTTTTGAAGAACGACTTCAGCAAGCTTTCGTGAAAGAACACGTCCTTCCTCGTCAGTGTAAGGCTCACAAGCAGTACTAGGCTTCCATTTTGCTGTAAAAGACTCACCAGCCACTGTCTGAAGCGTTATAAAGACCTCATAAAATGGCTTGGTTATAAAGTTTTCGATTTCTTGGTCTCGGTGAACGACCAGTCCTAATACAGGTGTCTGCACTCTGCCAATCGACAAAACGCCTTTGTACCCAGCGCTTTGGCCAAGAAGGGTGCAAAGGCGAGTCATATTAATACCATAGAGCCAATCGGCCCTTGCCCTTGCCAGGGCGGATGTTGCTAACGGTATGAAGTCAGTGTTCTTGCGAAGATTATTCAACGCCTTCTGAATAGCAGCAGGGTTCATATCGTTAACGAGACAGCGCAACGTAGCTTCGCGCTTTGCTTTATTGGCACCCGAATAATTGATCACTTCATCGACCAGGATCTGCCCGACGCGATCAGGGTCACCCATATTGACCAGCTGGTCAGCTTCTTTAATCAATTTTTTGACGACATTAAACTGTGAGCGGGTTTGGCTTTTGACTTGATGTTTCCACTCGACTGGGATAATCGGCAGGTGCTCTTTTTTCCACTTTTTGTACTCAGGGTCATAAGCATCTGGCTCAGCCTGCTCCAATAAGTGACCAATACACCAGGTTACAACATCACCATTAGCCACCCTGATAAACCCATCATCTTTCTGGTGGGGTTTGGGAAGCACATCTGCAACTGCGCGTCCGACACTCGGCTTTTCGGCAATGTATAGAATCAACTCTTTTTACCTCGCTCAAATCCTACGACTTTTACCTTGTTAAGCTCAGCCTGAAGGGCGTCAATTCTCTCAAGTGCTTCGTAAAGGGAGAACTCTAGATTGGCATTTTTTTCAATAACTTTATCGCAAAAAGACTTGATTTCATCTCTTTGACAGCGGTATTTTTCTTTTAGGCGAGCTTCCTTATCCCGTTGGGCACGAAGGCGATCAAGCTTCTTTGACTTAGTCTTATGAGTATCATTATCTTTATTAATTTTGTTTTTTTCGATAGCTTTTTTAGATTTTATTAAAAAATCTTTGTAATAGTAAATGGCACCAGCACTTAATCCAGCTTCATCATTAATGCGGCTAATATTAATACGACCATCATTTGGTGTTTTCTCAGGTTGTCCTTGTAGCAATCGTTGAAGCGCGACTTCAAGCCGCTGCAATGTATGCTCAGATCTTTCAGTTATTTTTTTTGAATTCTCATTCATAATAAAGAAGCCGAAATTTCACCAGAAAATTTGATATGAGACATTTGGTGTTCATCAAACACTTTTTCAATAGAGCGTATCTCATAGTAAAGCTTTGAAAGTATATTGGGTTGATTTACTTGTGCATCAACCATAGCATTAAACTTATTTATTAATCGTTCTCTGACTTTAATAAGATTAACAGCCTTTTCTTTTGTAACTATTTTATATTGACATGTAGTCATATCACATACTCTATCACAACGTGGATTCGTACAATGACCACTTGGGTGTTCAATAATGGACATGCGTCCCTCTCTTACTTGTGCAGAAATCTCTTCTCTGCTCAGATAAATTGTGGTGCGTGATTTAGAACGTAAATTGAGAATGCGCTTTCCTTCGGGTCCAGCAAGAGTTTCAGCGTCGTTATATATGTAATATAGAGTATCTGTGATATGAGCATAGTTTTCATCGGATATTTCAGATAAAAGATCCTCATCTATCATCATGTCAAAAAAAGAAGCAATATGAGCCTGGTTAGAATACCAAGACGTCATTACGGCATTCATATGTTTGTATTGATATTTTAAATCTATTAAGGATCCAAGTTTGTTGCGTACAAAATAAACTGCAAATGTTCTCCTAAAAGCATGAGGGTGAGGAACTAAAATATCACCTATTTTTAATTCATTTTTTCTTGTGGTGTTTAGTAAATTGAATTCTTTCACATGATCTAAATTTGTTTTGTAATTCAGTGATTTGACATAGTTTCTTATTGAGTCACTAATAGCCTGTCTTCCCACTCTCGGTTGAGTCGCACCGAGAAAAGGCATAGAAATAAATAACGAATTTAAATCATCTAAATTACGTTTTCTCTCATCCTTATGATATGTTTCTTGAGAAAGCTTTGCCTTCCATATTTCCCTTGAGAATTGATAAGCATCCCATAGAAGTTCGATCGCTTTAAGTGCGATAGGTATAGTTACCCAAGATACTGCGCGCTTAACACCTCCCATATTTGGTTTAGTATCAATACCTGTTAATAAGGGAATTACTGTATCGCCATATTTTTTTTCAACATATGAATCTAAGCTAAAAGATTTAATTTCACTGTCCCGACATCCAGTGAATCCTGCTAATAAAATATAGCATGCACCTCTTATCCAAGAAAGCCATTTACCATTCAGGTCTAATTCTATATCATAAAGCTTGTGCTCATGGGCTTTTTTTAGAGCTTTAGTTCTACAGGTGACGTGGTGATAACCTTTATTTTTATAATAGTAAAATTGATTTAAATATATATCATAAAGGCATGAAATTTTTTTTCTAAAAGGGTGGTATTTCTCGATAGTTTTTATTGCAGAGTTAAAATAATATGAGGATATTTCTTCAGGCATAGCCATGGCTTGTTTTGATTGTTCAGAGTTTTCCGACAATTTTCTTGCGAGTAAGTCAATGTTGCCAAAATCTCTTTTTATGTATCCTTTTGTATTTAGCATTACTATAAAAATAAAATAGTTTTTCCAACTTTTAGTTTTTAATTTTTTTGATGATGCTGTTTCTAAAAATAGCCTGTAAGACTTGTCATCTTCAAGGAATTTATAATCAGAACCACCACATTCTTTGATTATTTTTTCAAATATAACAGCTCCGTCACAATAGTTTTTAACTGCGCTTTTGAAAGATTTTAAAGATGCTTCCTGGGTCCTCTGATACACTACTTTTTTTAGAGTCTCCTTGAATTCTCCAGATACTCTGTTTAAATTTAAAGTGTAGTCGTGTTCTAAAAAAATCCATTTATCATCCATGTATTTACTATATGGTTTGCCTGATGAATCATAAGTAACAACTAATTCATGGGAGGTTAAATCTTTATTGCAATCTTTAATTATTCTTGAAGATTTCATTTGTATAGCCTCAAAAGTAAATCTAAATCATCATTATCAGACCATAGTGGATGAGGGCCATCTAAATACTTTTCATAAGCTAGCTTATAAACATTAGGATGCAGGCATTTGATCTTTTCTAAAATATTATTTATGGATGCGTTAACATTAGACAATAGGTTTGAGGGAATAGAGTTTACTGAAGGTCTAGCTAATGACTGCAAAATTATGTCATTGAAAGATAGCATTAACCATATATCTTGCTCTTCTGCAATTACTGCATGAAACTCGCAGCTAAAGCATTCTAAAAATTTATAACAGGCTACATTATCATCTTTTGTTGCCACTTCATTGTAAATCAATGCCTTTTTTAAGTTTTTAGCTTTTTGGCCGTAAGGCATCGTGCATCTAAGGCCACTTGAGCTGCTTGTAGGAATTCTTTCCTGTGAAAGTAATTGACTTTCTCGAATCGGATCTCTGAATTTGTAAGCACTATGCTCAGTTGCCTCATTAAGACTTTTACCCTGAGCTGTTAATCTTCTAATATCGAGAGCTTTAGCTAAAGTTAACTCAATTGTTGTGGGGTCTCCATCTGAATAATTTTTAGATGCTGTTATAGGGGAGTTGTTAAGCCCCTCTGAAACCATCAATAAACTACCTGTAGCACGTATGGTCAATGAAGACTTGGTTTTCCTAAATCTTTGTGAGCTAAGTGAAGGAAGATTTAAATTTTGAAAAACTTTACTAAGATGACTTGCTTCAGTAACAGTCATTTGGTAACTTTTTCCATTAATAATTTTTGGAAAAACATATTCGCTTTTGCTGTTTGTTAATAAACGGCTTATTTTAATCCAGTCGGTTAAAAAGTCTTTGGCTTTACGTCCAAAACCTACGTTTATATGGTTTGTTCTTCCTCCTTGACGACCTTTTACTGTAGAAAATTTATATACTCCTCTTGTAGTTTCTTTAAAAGAAATTTTCGATACATCCGAATGTTTCAGTGAAAAAAGAGAATTTGCATTCACCCCAGTATAGAAGCAAGTGATAAAATAAGCTGCTCTTGAAAGATCAAATTTCCACTGATCCTTGTTTGTATTTGCATGCACCTTTCGAGAGTTTATCTGATGTTTGGTATGCTGAGAGTCGCCTTTTAATGGAAAGACTAGTGGTTTTTGTCGTTGTTTTGTATATTTGGAATAATCTTTGTAGATCACATATAAGCTTTCTAACAAAATTTTTATTTCTTCATCAGTATATGGGGATATAGTGATGCCATCATTAGGAAATTCGTAAAAATATTGACAGCAACAAAAATATAAATTTGGATCAAATTCTTTTAGAAAGGTTTTTAAAACGCTTTGTTTTTGTCGAAGACTTTTTCCTTTTGCACCAGAATGATAGCTTTTTACAAGAGATTTTGTGTATTGCTTTATAGACTCCGTTGTAAATATTTCGTTGTGTTTATGTTTGTCACAGTATCTAAAAAATTCGACTAATTGAGTGAAAATGTTTATTTTACTTCTGACAGTCCTATCCATTCCATTTACAACAGATGTTATTTTATAAACTAAAGTCCTTCTATTCATATCTTCTAAAATAGGCTGAGTTTTAGGCAGTTTTACGCGCCGAGACGGAGTGTCCAGAACTGGGCAGTTTTTGTAGTATAAACGTTCAAAATTAGCTGTTGAATGTCCATCACTAATTATCTTAATCTGCAATTCGATAGGGGTGCTACGATCAAAGATCTTTAGATCGCTTGGTAAAGTGGTTTTTCTTCTTTCATTGCCTCGAAATGACATGCTCTTATCCTTTCAAAACAATATCAATGGCTTCTTCGTATATTTGATTTGCGCTTTTTTCTTGCTTAGAAAATTTAAGATAAGCTAAAAGTGTGGCGCGATGTTTGTGACCCATTACAGCTTGAAGATAATCAAGGGCTTCAGCTTCATTTAGCTCAGATTTTAATAGTTCTTTCAAACGAAAAGCAGCATAAGTAGATCGTAAATTATGATACTTATGTTCAAAATCTATTTTATCGCTGCTAAACGCATTTCGTATCTCACCCCAGCGAGCATCTAAAGTTTTAGATGAAAAAAAATTGCCCCTCTGGTTTATCAAAAGTGGAGGGTTATCAGCTTCGTCGGGATGCTTTAATATGAATTTTCTTTTCCGCTCAATATATCTTGGTGAATTTAAATATTTATGTAATTCATTCATTAATTCTGAAGGAATTTCTGCATGCCGTATACTTCCATTTTTTGTACTTACACCCAGCCTTTGATCAAGTAGTAATCCTTCAGTATGAGTTAAGTATTTTTTTGATAACTGCTCTTTGTCAGGTCGATAAATTTGCTTTGATCTTAGGGTGATAATTTCTTCTCTTCTAAGACCCGAAAAGCGAGCTAGATAGACAGCTAATTTGAACTCAATTGATAGAGGTACACTAACAGCTCCACTTGTTTTTTTAACTATTCCTCTTCTACCTGACTTTAGAAAGTCATCTAGCAGGCTCCACTCATTTGTACTCAGAGGAACCAGGCTCCGTGCAAGCCCATTGAATTTGTAATCTTTCGGAAGTTGTAAGCGGAGATCCGTAGAGTCAACATGTAAGATTTTATTGTTCATAAAATCATGTCGACCGGGTAATTCAACTCTAACAAATTCATAGTTAAAGGGAGGGTTTTCAAACTGATGATTTCTAGCCAAGTAAAACTTATAGAACCTTATCACGACTGACATGTAGCTGTTTGCTGTGCTTCGAGCTATAACTCTATTCTTGAAAGCTTCTCTTAAGTGTTTTTTAAATGCATAGGTGGGCCTCTGTCTGACCGCTGCAGGCATAAAGTCCCAGACATAATTTATGTTCTCAAGAAACGTAAAATAATGAAGTAAGCCCTGCGCTTGAGTATTAACCTCTTTTTTATTTAAGTTGACTTTTAAATGGATTAGCCAGTTATTAGCTACAGTAATGCCTGTTCCGTCTTCTCTATAGAGCAGAGGCATGCGCCCAACAGATCTACCTGTGTCAGGAATTATCGCTACTTTTTTGCAGCCGCGAATATTTTTAGTTTGAAATTTTTGATCTATAAAAAAATCCGGTATTTCCCAAAGAATGAGTGACATCTGGGATCGCCTGTGGTGATTGGTAGACACGGTTATGCCATTTATAATTGCTGATTCTGCTGGTACACCAGTTCTTCTGCATCTGGATTCAGCCAAGATGTCTTGCGCGGCGTGCAGGTGCGCGTAGACCCGCTCCACAGTCCTGGTTTTCTGCGCTTCGGCATAAATCGCATAACACCTGGCCAGAACGGTCACATCTTGATCAGCGTGGCGCTCCGCCGGCGGGATAGCGCTGTGACGATGATTGTGGTTGTAACACTGCACGAAGCCGACCACGCGTTGCTGACAAATCGATATAACCATCAGTTAAGTAATCTGTCCGGTACTTGCAGGTGCGGAACAACGACTCCGAGAAAGTAAGTATTGGTGCCAACAACCAGCGCAACACAGGCGGTACGAAGCTTTGACCCCGCAGTGCGGGCTTCATCGATCAGCTGAATAGCTTGTTGGCGATCTGAGGTGCTGATCATTCGTTCTCGTCCCTCACTGGACAGAGCTCACGTTTAAGCTCTCGGTTATCGTGGCACTCGGTTTTGCGAGCGTCGTGCTTTGCTTGTGAGCTCCATCAATCAGGTCTTCAGATGCATTCACCAGTAGACGACCTGCTTGTCGGGCTTTCTTTCGACAGTCGTACAATGCTGCAACAAGATTGTTTCTTCTTTAGCCACTTCTGAAATTATGAGCTGGGAGCAGTTTCTTGAGGATAGCTTCCCGGCGTTCATCGAAGTGCCTCATTGGAACCTCGTATCGCATCGCCTCTTCAGAGTTTCACAGCCGCTAGGCTTCAACTGGCTGACAGAGGGGGGAGGTGCCTCTCTAAAATTTCACATAATATAGGTAATAAACTTGTAAGATTCAAAGTTCATAGTGAAATCGTAACAGTACGCGGTCTGGATCGCCAGCGTGCACCACGCTGGTGGCCTGCTTAATCAGCTTGCGAATCACTGCCAGTTGCCCTCGCGCCTTGGGGCGCGGCATCAGTTTCCACTGCTGCGGCACAATGGGTAGCCGATCTAGCCGCCACTGTTTATCGGCAGGGTCGTAGGCTTCGGGGGGGGCTTGTTCTAGCAAGTGGCCTAGGCACCAAGTGACGGTGGTGTCGCCGCAAATCATAGCGCCATCCTGGCGTTTTGCGCTGCCGGGCAGTGCGTCGGCTATGGCCCGTGCAAGGCTGGGTTTCTCGGCGATAATCAAGCGCATACAGTGTCTAGCCCTGTCAGATAACAACAAGTTGCCATCTTAGCAGAACCCGCAACAGGTTAGCGTCTAGCTTGTGTGTTAGATGGCGAGTGAGTTGTTTTGTAAATGGATGGATTTATTTCTTTGTATAGTTTTTGTATAAAATTAACAAATTAAGTAAGCTGTCAAAAAGCAATTAATGAGGCGATTTCCATGCGCGAACGCGGCAGAACACGACGTTTATTGGGTCTGGGTGCCCGCACGGGCGGGGCGCTGCTGAAAACTCGTCTAGGTGGCCAAGCGGATTGGCGGGCGCTGGGTGAAGCGCTGTTTGAAGGGCTTTCGGAGCTGAAAGGCCCTGCCATGAAGCTGGCGCAAATTATGTCCCAGTGGGATGACCTGCTGCCCCCCGACCTGGCTAATGAGCTTGCTCGCTTGCAGCGTCAAGCAGAGCCAATGCCTTGGCCGCGTATCCGTGAAGCGTTGGTACTGCAATACGGCGATATTGATCACTACTTTAGCGATATAGAGGAGCGCCCGTTTGCTAGCGCTTCCATGGGGCAGGTGCATAAAGCGGTCACCCATACAGGTGAAACCGTGGTGCTGAAAGTGCAGTACCCTGGGCTTGCGGATGTGTTGGAAAGCGATCTTAAGCAGGTCAAACGGATCATGAGCTTGGGCCGCTGGTTCAAAGTGCCCCAAGCGCGTTTGGATGCGCTGTTTGAAGAGTTGGCTGCGGGGCTGCGTGAAGAGTTGGATTATCACGCCGAAGCACGGGCGCTGGCTCGCTATCGCGAGCGGTATCAGGATAATCCTCGGTTGGTCATACCCGAACCACTGTTTGAGTTATCTGGCCAGCACGTCCTGGCTATGCGTTTTGTAGGCGGTACACCGCTGCGGGATATAGAAAGCACCGATGATGGCACTCGTCAGAAAGTGGCCGTGGCGTTGGCTGATTGGATTACCGAGGAGCTGTTTACCTACGGTGAGCTGCATGCCGACCCCCACGCCGGTAACTTCGCGGCGGATGCGGAAGGTCGCCTGATCATCTACGATTTTGGTGCAGTAATTCCCGTGCCCGAAGCGCGCCTAAAAGCCATGATTCAGCTATTAGATGCCACTCTGGCGCAAGACCCGATGGCCATGGATGAGGCGTTAATGAAAATGGGCGGCCGCCAGGGGCAGGGCGCACCGCTGGCGCTTTATCGAGAATCCGCTGAGTGCGTGTCACCACTATTCTTACCTGGCGAGCAGGACTTCAGCGACGTGCGGGTACACCGCCGACTGCGTGAGTTAACACCAAAAGTGTGGGCTGCCATGGATCGCCTGCAACCGCCTGCGGATACTTTGCTGCTCTCCCGGGCACTGAATGGGCACTACTGGAACTTAGTGCGTCTGCAAGCGCGTCTTGATATGCATAGCCGCACCGAGCCACTGCTAGCCTGGGCGCGTAGTCGCTAACTAATTGCCGCTGCGGGAGCGCCGCCTGTCATGCTAGACTATTGCGCTTTTCAATCGCGTTTTGAAGACAGTGGAGACGGCAATGCTGGCGGTATGGGTCGATCAACTGCTGGGATTTGCCTCTGGGGCACTCTCGGCAATTAGGAAACAGGAACACTACCCCGATTTTATGACCTGGGTACGTGCCGAAGGCGCAGATTCGTTTAATGGCGATGTGGCAACTGCCCAGGCGCTTGCGCCTATTTTATGGTCGCAAACGCCGCTAGAACGGCTTAATTTTGCGAACGAACCGTTGGCTACCCCAGGGCGCAACGAACCTTGCTGGTGTGATTCAGGACGTAAATTCAAACAGTGCTGCTACCGCGTTGACTTCCCCACGGATATCCCTGAGCAGATGATGTGGATGCTTTCCCTGCGTGAGTGGAAAGGCGCAACGCTAAAAGCGGCGCTGGAAAGCCAGCAAGCACCTGCCCAGGCGTTATTAGAAGCCGGGTTAATTGCTGCTGAAAGTGGTCAAACCGGTCGTTCAATGCAGATTCTTGAGTCACTGTTCGACGGCAGTGATTGGTCGCGCTTGCCGGAGCAGGCCGAACCTGCGTTTGAAATTCTGTTAGATATCTATCAAGAGCGTGGCTTTACCCGCAAGCGTGCTGACCTGCTTGATGACGTTATGGAGCGTGGCCCACTGTTTTTACGTGGCGTGGCGCTTGAGCGGTTGTGCCTAATGCACCTGGATAACGACGACTTAGACAGCGCCCGCGCTGCGTTCGTGAAAGCCCAGCAGGCGCTACCGGATTCACCGACGCTAGCCTACATTGAAGCCATGTTGCTGCTGCATGAAGGTCATGAGGAAGAGGCCAAAGAGCGAGCTAACTTCTGGTACCGCCGCTTGGTTCGCCAGGGCGACTTGGATGAAGAGCAGCTCGAATTCCTGGCAGCTCTAGCTGAAAATCCTGGTGCCACTTTGGCCGACCAGTTGTTGAGCGCCGAAGAAGATATGGCGACGCCGCTGGTATCGCTACAGGCGCTGCTGGCGGCACTTCCTATCGCACCGAAGCTGACCATTGAGCAAGATGCCGATTCCGGTAGGTTGCACTACACCACCACTGCTCGCGAAGAAACCCTGTTTGCGGCTTGGCACGAACAGTTTCAGGTCATGGTCGATGAAGAGGTCGCCTTGGGCTTTTGCGATGACCCCTGGGGCAACGCGATAGAGTGGATGTCTGAGCTATGTGCTCACCCAGAATGGTTAGATGCCCCCCAGGTAGTGCAAGATGTAACGTTAGCACTGACCAGCCGCTTTGGTAGCCTGCCGTGGATGGCGCCGAGCCTGCTGGAACCGCTGGCACTGCGCCTTTCTCGCTGGCTTGAGCAGGCCCGTGCAGCCGGTGACGGTAGCCTGTGTTGGGATGATGCCGATAACGCCATGCTGCTGCGTACCGGCCTTGCGCTGGTGGTGGGCATGGAGCGCGGCGCGCGCCAGCACTCCCGCGAGTTGGCTGAAGAGCTGCTAGCCATAGACCAGGAAGACAGTCTTGGCTTAAGAGAGTTGGTACTTGACCAATTGCTGCGTGATGACCGCAATGAAGAAGCGTTAGCGCTCACTGATGAGCCCCAAAAAGATGATGGCTCTTTAGAGTTGGGGTTATTAATGGGCCGTACGCTGGCGCTGTATCGATTGGAAAAGCACGATGCCGCTGAAGCAGCGCTGGCGGATGTGGTCGCTCATAATCGTCATGCGATAGAGCTGTTATGTGCCGAGAACCCGCGGCCTTCAATGCCTCACGCGGATGGTCAGGTCGATCCCGGCTCCCGTGCGGAAGCGTGGCAGTATCGTACATTGATGCGTGACCAGTGGCGCACCACGCCAGGCGCGCTGGCGTGGTTGGCGGATCACCGCTAGCTTTATTTTGCCTCTGCGATCACTGGGGTAGGCACCAACTGCTTATCCCGGCTGATCCAGATGGCTAGCAGAATGGCGGGTAAACCGAGCAGAGTGGCCACTATGAAGAAAGTGGCGTATCCCTGAGCCGTGACAACCAGCCCGCCAAAACCGCTCAGAAACTTCCCTGGTAACGTCATTAGCGACGAAAACAGTGCGTATTGGGTGGCGGTATAAGCCCGCGACGTTAAGCTGGAAAGAAACGCAATAAAGACAGCGCTGGCTAAGCCATTGGCAAGATTATCGCCAATAATGGTGACGACCAGCATAGGGAGTTGGTTGCCTATCAATGCTAATGCGGCAAACAGCAGGTTGGTCACCATGACAAAGCCTGCGCCAATGATCAGCAGTGGCCCAATGCCGTAGCGAGCAACCAGCAAGCCGCCAAGAATGCCCCCTGTTATACTCATGGCAATACCAAAAATATTGGTGACGTTGGCGATGGTGGCCAGTGAAAAGCCTAAATCGATATACAGCGGATTTGCCATAGAGGCCATGGCAAGGTCGCTAATTCGGAACACCGCGATAAACACTAAAATGCCCAACGCCTTCACCCCATAGCGGTGGAAGAAGTCGGTAAAAGGGCACACAATGGCACCAATCACCCAAGCACCTAGACGTCGCAAAGCTTTCGGTTGGCCACGGCTGGCACGAATGAAGGCGCGTACCTTGGGTTCGTGAATGAGCTGAACCGTCAGCGAGGCGCGCTTTGGTTCAGGTCGAATCAGCACGGTGAGCACGCCAATGCCCACAAGCGCCGCCATACACAGATACGCTGCGTTCCAGGAAATCGCTGATGCCACATACAGCGCCCCGGCACCTGCCGCTAATAGCCCCCCGCGGTAACCGATAATGTAAGTAGAGGCCATCGCTGCTTGTACATCGTCATCCGCGGATTCGATGCGATACGCGTCGATGGCGATATCCTGGGTGGCCGAGCCAAAGGCTATCAGCAGCGCAAAGGCTGCTACCCAGCCTAGGTTGCCTACGGGACTGACTCCCGCTAAGCCCATCAACCCTGCCGCAATCATCCCCTGGGCAAGCAGCATCCAGCCACGCCGCTGGCCAAACGTGCGGGTTAAGATCGGCAGGGCAAGTCGGTCAACGATAGGTGCCCAAAAAAACTTGATTGAGTAGAGCATGCCAATCCAGGCGAAGAAGCCAATGGCGGCCACTTCAACGCCGTCACTGCGTAGCCATGCAGAGAGAGTGGAAAACACTAGCAAAAAAGGTAAGCCTGCTGAAAAACCTAGAAACAGCATGGTGATGACAGGTGCACGACAGTAAATACCTAACGCATCCAGCCAGCTGCGCTGGGGAGTAGGGGTGGGCATATTGGTTAACACTCCAGGAAAGAAAACGTCTGCATCGAGGCCCGCTAAAAACCGCTCAGTGGTAGACTAGGCCTGATATCCATGACAAAGCCGATAGCTTACCGGAGAGGAGTTTTCAATGTCGATTACAGCCCATCAAGTAGTCACTTTACACTACGTGTTAAGCGATGTGCTTAGCGATGGCAGTACCCGCGTGCTAGATGACTCCAACGCACGTGATAAGCCCTTAGAGTACCTCCATGGACACGATAATATTTTGCCCGGTTTAGAGAGTGCTCTGGAAGATAAAGCCGCTGGAGATGAGCTGCGTGTCACGCTTGCGCCTGCTGATGCCTACGGCATCCGTAATGAAGACTTGGTGCAACAGGTGAGTCGTGGGTCGTTTGGCAGCGCAGCGCTTGAACCCGGTAGCCGTTTCCAAACAGAAGGTGAAGCAGGCCCGCAAATTGTCACGGTGGTTAGTGTTGATGGGGACATGGTGACGGTCGATACAAATCATCCGCTGGCAGGCCATACGCTTCGCTATCAAGTCAACGTGCTGGAGGTGCGTGATGCAACCCGTGCAGAGCTGGCGAAAGGCCACCCTCTACCGCCGGGAACCGAACACAGCAAAGTAGAAGATCGAAAAGTGCTTTAGCAGCAAGTTTTAGGGGCTTTAAGTTTCACAGACTTTAAGTTTCACAGGCCTTAAATCTTCAGCGTGCTCAAAATTGACAGTGTATTTTAAAGCTGCAGCGTATTTTAAGCGTTAAAAACTGACCCATATCAAGTTCCTGATGGGCCGCAAATAACCCCGCTGAAAAGCTTGACCCAGGTCAGCTTCCTGCCGCGATTAACGCACTAGGATGGTGTCATACATCACGGCAGGAGGGGATCACCATGTATTGGGATGATGCTGTTATTTTCGGTCTAGTTACTGTCGCGTTAATGATTGCTTTCATGGTTGGTTGGGTAGGTTTTATTGTACGCGACCACCTCCGTAAGGATGAACGTAAAAAGCATTAACGCCGTTGTGGTGACCGTCGTCAGGGGAGGGAGCTTGCTTTTAACAGCGAGCTTCCTGTTGCCGGCCCAGTTGGGTCGGCTTTTTTATTAATTAAAACTATGTTTTCGAGTATTCGCATTAATCGTCTGGTAAAGTACCTAGTTGTACAATAAGGCATTGTACCGCAAGGAAGCCATTTGCCATGAATGCTGCTAATTCAATCGTTGCCATACGCTGTTGCGCTCATCATTATCCCAAAGCTAGTGTTGCCTGTATTCTTCTATTACTTAGCTGGCTATCAGTGCCGGTCTATGCTCAAGCATTAAGCGTCATTAATGGTGAAAAAACCACAGCACTCTCTCTTAATGAGTTACGTCAACAATCTACGATTACCTCGCCAGTATTTGATCCTTTTCAAGGCCGAGAACTAGAGATGCATGGGCTTGAATTCCGTCGCTTTCTCATTAATCAGTTTGGCGAAGTTCCTCCCGCATTGCACTTTACGACATGGGATGATTACGAAGTGACGTTAGATGGCTGGGATGATCCTAAGTGGTTAATGGTCACGGCAGAGAGTGGAGAGCCACTTACATTGCGTTCGCGGGGGCCATTGCGGCTGGTTGATCTGGCTTATAATGATCAGCGTGATATCAAGAGCCTGCGTGAGTTCAACGACTGGATATGGATGATTCGAAGTATTGAGGCCCGTTGGTGATCATTGAGCCGCCGCCTTCTCCACCTGCCGTACCACTGCCACCCCCCGTTCCTTTCGCTAGGAAGCGCCGCTATGTAACGTGGTTATCATTGAGCCTCATGAGTTTTATGGCATTGATGGTAGTTATTGTTTATGAGGCGCGCTGGGTATATCCCGAAATACAGGCTTACTTCAGCCAGACAGGCAATTTGACAGGGCAGCAATTGGCTACCAGGTCTCGGGCATATTTACAGCTCGCCCAACAACATTTGTTAAGCGAACAGCCCTTTGACGATGAACAGCGACAAACGGTTAGGCTTAATCTCGATCTTGCCTATGGGCTAATTGATGTCGAGGTATATCGTCAAAGGTACAGCTGTACCCAGCCGAGTTTACAAACCCTCAATTTACTAACAGAGCGCCTTACAGAAACTACCGTGACACCGTTTGATGCTGCAGCTGAACTGTTGGGCCCAATTGATTGTTTAACGAACATTGAGATGAATCAGCTCGACCTGCGTGGTATGGCAATTAATGAGTTTTCCGAAAGCACCCGACGGTATAATCAGATTCTCACCTATTCGAGCATGGTGATTTTTGCACTAGGGCTGCTGTTTTGGGTAATGCATGAGCGTCAGTTACGGCGTACAGAGCGTGCGACTAAGCAAACCATAGCCTGGATGCAGCATGCGATGCGTGATCCGCTGACGGGGATAGGTAACCGCAGTGCGCTGCATCAGGATGTCGCTACCAAAGAAGGGGCTGCGCTTGCTTTGATCTTGGTCGATATCGACTTCTTTAAGCAGTACAACGATTCATTGGGACATCCTGAGGGGGATCAACTGTTACGGCGCTTAGCCAGTCTGCTGAAATATGTACTGGGAGCAGAGGCAAAACTATACCGATTAGGCGGGGATGAGTTTGCCGCAGTATTGCCTTGTGATGATGATGCGTTATTGATTGGCTACTGTGATCAATTAACGTCTGTTTTAGAGCAGGCTGATTTCAAACACCCCGCGCACCCGCACAATGAAAGGGTCACCTTGAGTATTGGGGCAGTATGCTTTACCGCAGGGGATGCGACCTTTCCAAGTGCCTATAAAGCTGCTGATAAGGCGCTTTACCGAGTAAAGAGCGCCGGCCGTAATGGTTGGCAAATTACTGCAGCTGCATAATGTTTCCACAAAACGCTGAGTGTAGTTAAAAAAAGTAAACAATGGGAAAGTGACGCTCAGCCGGTGGTTTGCTGTGTGCTTCGAGGCTAGGATTGTTTTTAAAACAGTGTTTCATAACCTTTCTAGCGATTAATCCGGAGTGCTGATATGAGCAATGAAGCCGATTCCCTGCTGAGTAAACGGCGTTCACGACGTCAAGTGCTAGCAAGTTTAGGGCTTGGTGCCGCTGCACTTTACGTGGCCCCTACGCTGTTTTCCATGGGGCAAGCTGAAGCGCGTGAACATCACCATTCCCGTTCACGTTATTCAAGACATAGCTATTCAAGGCCAAGCTATTCAAGACCCCATTATTCTAAACCCAGGCATTCACGTCCCCATCATTCACGTCCTTACTACGCTCGCCCACAGCGCTCCCGCTGGGATGGAGACGCTGTGATTGAGATTCGCATAAGCCGCTTATTACCTCGCTGGTAAGGGGTGGGTGCCGTGTCTACCACTTCGATTGCTGTCGATTATGCGTTGGAAAATGTTGGCCCTTGCATACGCTTGATTGATGCAGAGCGGCTACTGCCAGTGATTCATCAAGCCATGCCAGGCTGGCGGCTAACGCCCTGTGAGGCTCAACAGCACGCACCCTCTATTTGTGTTTGGCGGCATCCTAATGGTTACTGGCAGGAAGCGCCGGCCCTGCCGGGAGGCATGTTATTAGATACACCTGCAGGAACCGCATGCAGCGTGATTGCTGATTTAGCGGGGGCTTATCTTCGACATCATCCTGAGCATATTGGGCTTCACTGTGGGGCGGTAGAGGTTAATCAACAGCTAGTAATATTTCCGGATAGTCATCGGGCGGGTAAAAGTACGCTCACGGCGGCGTTCGCCGCGGCAGGTTATCGGGTGTTTGGCGATGATGTGCTGGCACTCAATAGTTGTGGTGAAGGGATAGCGCTGGGCGTTGCACCTAGACTGCGCTTGCCGTTGCCAGAGACCCTTGCGCCGGAGTTTCATCAGTTTGTTGCTAACCACCTAGGGCCTCATGATGATCGCTATGGCTACCTGGCGTTAAACGAGCAGCAGCTGGCATCGCATGGAGTGCGTTGTCCGCTAGGCGCCGTACTGCTTATTGAGCGCGATGAATCGCTCAGTGAGCCACAGCTGGTTCGTCTGCAGCCGGGAGATGGGTTATGGCAGTTGTTGCAGCAGAATTTCGCTGAGCATGAGTCGGATCAAACCTTGATTGAGCGTTTTTTGCCACTCTTAAAAGATTTACCGTGTTTTTTAATGCGTTACCGAGATGCTTACGAAGCGGCAACGTGGCTAGCAACTGAGATAAATAGCGATGGATTTCTTGACGGTGCTGTGGCGACGAGTCCGTGTCGTCGTCAAACTGAGTCGGAGGCGTTCAAACAGCGCCAGGTGCTGGCAGCAAACGACACGCGCAGGTGGCAAATCAGCCCGGTGGCTCACGAGTTTCCATTGGGTGAAGAGCTGTTCGTCATTGCTAAAGAGGGCGGCGAAATCCATCGTTTGAATGTGACGAGTAGAGCCGTGTGGGCACTGCTGCAGCATGAGGCTCTATGCCAAGATGAAATTATTGATACCTTGATGGCTTTTTTTGTTGGCGCTAGCAGGCAAAGTATCAAGCGAGATATCTGCCAGTTATTGGGCCAATTAGTCAGCTTGGGATTAGTGCAGCCTGTCGCCGATTAGCGCTGGCACTGGCGAGGCACCCCAACTGATGATGCCTGCCAGTGTCTCTTTTATTGGCCACGATGCAGTTCTAGTCGTGGCCGTTATAAACGGTTAGGCGCTGATCAGTCCTGCTTTTTCGCGTAGGAAATCAACAATTGTGTCAGCCGGAACCATGGTCGCTTCGCTATCCCTGCGGCCTTTGTATTCCAGTTCGCCGTTATCCAAACCACGATCACCAATCACTAAACGGTGAGGCACACCCATAAGCTCCAGGTCTGCAAACTTGACGCCGGGACGCGTGTCGCGGTCATCAAGCAACACGTCTAAGCCAGCCGCTGTTAGCGCTTGATAGAGACGTTCGGACTCTTCGCGCACACGTTGTGATTTGTGGGCATTCATCGGCACCAACGCTACTTGGAACGGTGCGATAGCGTTTGGCCAGATAATGCCTGAATCATCATGGTTTTGCTCAATGGCGGCAGCGACCACACGGGTAACACCGATGCCATAGCAGCCCATCCACGGATGGCTGGTTTTGCCGTTGTCGCCCAGCACCGTCGCGTTCATTGCTTCGGAGTACTTTTGTCCAAGCTGGAAGACGTGGCCTACTTCAATACCACGTTTGATAGACAGCGTGCCTTTGCCGTCCGGCGACGGGTCACCTTCGGCAACGTTACGTAGATCGGCAACTTGGGGCAGCGCCACGTCACGCCCCCAGTTAATGCCGAAGTAGTGCTTGCCATCGATGTTTGCGCCCGCACCAAAGTCACTCATAAGCGCCACGCTGTGATCAATAATGATCGGCATGTTTAGGCCAACGGGGCCAAGTGAGCCTGGGCCAGCGCCAACCACGGCGCGGATTTCTTCTTCGTTCGCCATGGTGAGCGGAGCGGCTACCTGGGGCAGGTTTTCAGCTTTGACTTCATTAAGCTCATGATCACCACGGATTAGCAGGGCAATCAAACCACCTTCAGCGGCATGCACCATGAGTGTCTTGATGGTTTTCTCAATCGGCAGGCCATGCTGCTCTACCAGGGCGGCAATTGTCTTAGCGTTGGGCGTATCGACCAGATGCATCTCTTCGCTGGGGGCTGCACGCTCGGCGTTGCTGCCTAGCGGCGCGGGCAGAGCCTCAGCTTTTTCCATATTAGCGGCGTAATCGGAGGCGTTAGAGAACACAATATCATCTTCGCCTGATTCCGCCAGCACGTGGAATTCATGAGAACCCGTGCCGCCAATCGAGCCGTTATCAGCAATCACAGGACGGAAATCGAGACCCAGGCGAGTGAAGATGCGTGTATAGGCATCATACATCGTCTGGTAAGTCTCTTTGAGGGAGGCTTCGTCCAGGTGGAAGGAGTAAGCATCCTTCATAATGAATTCCCGAGAACGCATCACCCCAAAGCGCGGGCGAATCTCGTCACGGAACTTAGTTTGGATTTGGTAAAAATTAACCGGCAGTTGCTTGTAGCTGGCAATCTCTTTGCGCACCAAATCAGTAATGACTTCCTCATGGGTCGGGCCTACGCAGTAGTCACGCTCGTGGCGATCTTTCAGGCGTAGTAGCTCCGGGCCGTACTGCTCCCAACGGCCAGACTCTTGCCATAGGTCAGCGGGTTGCACGGCGGGCATTAATACTTCCTGAGCGCCGGCACGGTTCATCTCTTCGCGGACAATGGCTTCAACCTTACGCAGCGTGCGTAGGCCAAGCGGCAGCCACGTATAGAGGCCAGAGGTAAGACGACGGATCATACCGGCGCGCAGCATTAACTGGTGGCTGATGACTTCAGCGTCGGCCGGGGTTTCTTTTAATGTCGCAATCAATAATTGGCTGGCGCGCATGGGCGTGAGCATTCCTTGTTGGTAGGGGTGATGCTTAATCGTTTAGTAATGTAGCGCTTAAACTAGCGCTGAATGCGGCATTGTACGGCTAAGCGAGTAAGGCGGCAAAACCCTACGTTAACAGCTTGGCGTGTGCTGGTAAGCAAATGTGTTAAACTTGCCCGGTTTTGTGGCTCGATAGCAGTGGGCAAACAGCCGCATCTTCTCCAGCTATCGGTACGTTAGGACTTTGAGGGAACCTTCATGCAGCAAGCAGTACGCCGTTGGTTAACGGGGGCCATTGTTGGTGTCTCCATTGTAACGTTAAGTGGTTGTGGAACGCTTTTTCATCCTGAGCGTAAAGGGCAAATGAGCGGTAATATTGACCCAGTGGTGGCGATCGCTAACGGTGTCGGCTTACTGTTTTTTATTGTGCCGGGCGTTATCGCTTATGCCGTGGATTTCTCTAATGGCACTATCTACTTACCAAGTGCGAGCAGTGCGTCGGTAGATATTCACCACTTAGACGACGCTATGGACGTAGCTTCGCTGGAAAAGCTGCTGTCAGATAAAGCGGGACAGCCGGTTAGCTTGGAAAACGAATTGTTGATGATGGAAGAAGTGGCCAGCCTGGATGAAGCGTTAGCCATGGTGCGGATGTCGGGCGTACTGGATGAAGAACGCCTCGCGACGATGTAATGCGTAATGGCCTCATATGTAAAGGCAGATAGCGCTGAACAGAAATAATAAAATGCCCCCAGTAGTGAACGCTCTGGGGGCATTTTTTATCGTATTGCTATTACATGAATAGTTATCGCATGAATAACATACCGCTAATGATTTGAAGCCTTTGTCAGCTTTAGTACCACCAAGCCCGCCACAAGCCCCCAGAATGCGCCGCCGATACCTAACAAGGTGATGCCAGAGCCGGTAAGTAAAAAGGTAACAATGGCGGCATCTCGTTGCCCGCTATTTTCAAATGCATTCGCTAACCCACCGCTTAATGTGCCAAGTAACGCTATACCAGCCAGCGACATAACTAGGACACCGGGAAGCGCATTGAAGATACCGGTAACTGTGCCGCCAAAGATGCCCATCGCGATATAGAACACGCCCGCTGCAACGCCTGCGGTATAGCGTTTAAGAGGATTCGTATGGGCATCAGGCCCTATGCATACCGCGGCGCTAATGGCCGCCATGTTGAATGCATAGCCACCAAAAGGGGCAAGTAACAGCGTTGCAGCCCCTGTCCAACTAATGAGCGGCGAACTGTTTGGCTGATAGCCTGCTGCCCGTAGCACGGCTACGCCAGGTAAATTTTGAGTCGCCATGGTAATGACAAACAGGGGGATGCCAATGCTGATCAGCGTTGTCAACGAAAAGGCAGGCGCAGTGAAAACCGGTACGGTAGGTGCTAGCGGAATGCTGTGTACGTTAAGTTGACCCTGCCAAAGGGCAATAGCAATGCCGATTAACAGCACGCCAGGCACTGCGAGCGTTGGCCATAGGCGCCGACCTGCTACCCAAGCGGCCAACATGGCCAGTGGTAGCAGCCATTGGCTTTCCATAACGTTAAACAACTCTAGGCCAAAGCGCAGCAGAATACCTGCCAGTAGAGCCGAGGCGATTGCGCTGGGAATGTAGCGCATCAAGCGCTCGAATAAACCTGTTACGCCGCAGAGCGTAATGAGCAGCGCGGAGAAGAGGAAGGCACCGATCGCTTCATCAAGTGGAATGCCAGGAAGATTCGTCGCCAAAAACGCCGCGCCTGGCGTTGACCACGCAGTCAATAAAGGCATCCGGTAGCGCAGCGATAGTCCTATCGAGGTAATGCCCATGCCAATGCCCAATGCCCACAGCCAAGAGCTGATTTGCGCAGTGCTGGCGCCCGCCGCGGCTGCCGCCTGGAAAATGATGGCCGCTGAGCTTGTATAACCAATAGTGACCGCAACGAAACCTGCAGTGACGGCCGAGAGGCTAATGTCTCGCCAGAAAGGAGTTCTATGGCTTCCAGCGGGCTGTAGAGTTGGTGGCGCCTCCATAGTGTTACCTCGTTTACGTTGGGTGGCGTGCGCTATAGCGCACAATGCTGCCAGACTATCACTGTGCGTTATAGCGCACAATATTGGCATCGCCGGTGTTCATCGCTGACCGGATAGGTAAACTACGACACTAAATTCTATGGAGAGCCGCATAGTGAGTGATCCTCATACCATTGCCGAGCACATTGCGGGAACCGTTAAAAAGCTACGTAAAGAGCGTGGTTGGAGCCTGGATCGCGCGGCGGGTGAAACGGGTGTGAGTAAAGCCATGTTGGGACAGATAGAGCGTGGTGAGTCTAGCCCTACCATCTCAACGCTTTGGAAGATCGCGAGTGGTTTTCGGGTGTCGTTTTCAACCCTGTTTGATGGTGACAAGCCTGCGTTAGGCGAACTACACAGAGATGGCTGGGAGTCCGTTTGGGGCGATGATAGCGCCGGGATGCAAGCGCGGCTGCTTTTCCCTTACGACCCGCTGCTGGGTTTTGAAATGTTTATGATTGAGCTAGCACCAGGGGCGATCAGTGAGTCGTCTCCCCACGCCAGCGGTGTGGTAGAACACATCGTCGTTGTCGAGGGCGAGATGGAGCTACGCATTGACGAGCGCTGGCAAACGCTACGAGTGGGCGAGGGGCTGCGCTTTTTTGCTGACCGACCCCACGCCATGCGTAACAGCGCTACAACGCGGCTACGTTTTCACGATGTGATTCACTATTTGCCAGGCGCTGCTTCAGGCACTTGAGCACGTAACCAGTTGAGTTCGTCAGCCCAAATGCCGGGTTCGACGGTTTCCAGAATCATCGGTATGTCATGAATGCGTTCGTCTTGCATGATCGTTGTGAACGCGTCCAGGCCGATATTGCCTTTCCCCAGGCTGTGGTGGCGGTCTACACGGCTGGCGAAGGCACTCTTGGCATCGTTTAAATGCATACCGCGTAAATACTCAAAGCCGACCACCTTGCCTAGCTCATCCAATGTTGCTTTGGTGGCCTCGGCGGTACGTAGGTCATACCCAGCGGCGAAGGCGTGGCAGGTATCAATACAAACGCCAACACGGGTTTTATCATCAACGTGGGCAATAATTTCCGCTAAATGTTCGAAGCGCCAGCCGAGGTTGGTGCCTTGCCCGGCAGTGTTTTCAATCACCGCCGTGACACCTTGTGAGGCTAGCAAAGCCTCGTTGATGGAGTCTGCAATGCGTTTCAAACAGTCGGTTTCGCTGATTTTGTTCAGATGACTGCCAGGGTGGAAGTTTAATAACGTGAGACCTAGTTGCTCACAGCGCTGCATTTCGTCTAAAAACGCAGCGCGTGATTTTTCAAGCCCAGCGGTTTCCGGATGGCCTAGGTTAATCAGGTAGCTGTCGTGGGGTAAAATTTGTTCTGGGCCAAACCCGTGGGTTTGGCAGGCTTGTTTAAACGCCGCAATGGCCTCGTCGGTCAGCGGTTTACCTTTCCACTGCCGCTGGTTTTTGGTGAACAGAGCAAAGCCATTTGCGCCAATTTCTACCGCACGGAACACTGCTTGATCCGCGCCACCTGCGGCGCTTACGTGGGCACCAAGATAGTGCATAGTCTTCCTTAGGTAGAGTAGTGAGTATTGACGAATTTAACCGTGTCGACGTCGATTATTCAAATAGCGTTGAAATGCTTCAGGCTCATCAGTAATCGCGCTGGCTACTCCCCAGCCCCAGCGGCTTTCAAAAGCGCTGGGGTCGTTGGCGGTATAGCATAAAATTTCATAGCCATCTCGGCGCATGGCAGCAGCCTGGGTGTGTTTTAAGCGTGGCCAATGAGGGTGAATGCTAAAGGCGTCGATGGCTTGACACTGGTCACGCCAAGTTGGAGGTGTGCTGCCAAACAGTACGCCCAGCGCGAGGGCTTCTTTGGGTGCAAAGTGGCGGCATCGAGCTAACGCTCGGGCATCAAACGAGGACACAATCAGCCGTTCGGCGGGCAGTGTTGCTAATACGATTGGTAATACGGTATCCACCAAGGCGATGGGGTCACGGCCTTTGTTTACCTTGATCTCTAAATTCACCCCCATATTGAGTTCGTTCAATAGCGCCAGCATGGCCTCTAGACTAGCCATCTTTTCACCTGCAAACTCATCGCCAAACCAACTGCCGACGTCAAGCTGTTGCGCACGCTGCCACGTCAGGTTAGCGAGGTTGCCACGGCTATCGGAGCAGCGGCTAATATCGCCATCATGCCAGATGACAGGGGTACCATCGCCCAATAGTTGAACGTCTAATTCCACCCAAGTAATGCCCGCTTGATGAGCGGCACGCACTGCCGTTAGGGTGTTTTCAGGTGCGGCGGCTGAGTATCCGCGATGGGCTATAAGCGTAGGCAAACAGATTGCTGGGTGCGTCATAGTCTGTCCGTTTTAGAGTAATCGATAAGCATTGTTATCAACATTTTTCAGATAGTCTAGCATGGGTGCATGACAGCAATATGTCCTGTATGGCTGGCTAATCGCTTGATTTGAGGCGCACAACGCGGTTGGATAGCCTGCTAATGTGTGTCCAGTAATTAACAATGGGAGTTTGCCCAGATGTCTAAACGTATTCAGTTTTCAAAAACGGGCGATTCAGATGTATTGGAGTGGGTCGACACAGCGCCTAAGGCACCCGGCAGCGGTGAAGTGCGTATTGCTAATAAAGCGGTGGGCCTGAATTTTATTGATATCTACTTTCGTACCGGGCTCTATCCTGCGCCATCTATGCCTTCTGGATTAGGCACCGAAGGTGCAGGGATTGTCGACGCTGTGGGTGAAGGTGTTACCCATCTAAAAGAGGGTGACCGGGTAGCGTATGCACAAGGGCCATTGGGTGCCTATGCAGAGATGCATACCTTGCCAGCGGCCAAGGTGATTAAGCTGCCGGACTTTATTGATTTTGAAACCGCTGCGGCCAGTATGCTGAAAGGGTTAACCGTGCAGTATCTGCTGCGGCAAACTTATGAGCTAAAGGGCGGTGAGACCATTCTTTTTCATGCCGCTGCTGGAGGCGTTGGCTCGATTGCCTGCCAGTGGGCCAAGGCGCTTGGTGTTAAGCTGATTGGGACGGTTAGCTCAAAAGAGAAAGCAGACTTGGCGATGGCCAACGGTGCATGGGCAACGATCAACTACAGCGAAGAGAATGTGGTAGAGCGGGTGCGTGAGCTAACCAATGGCGAAATGTGCGATGTGGTTTATGACTCCGTAGGAAAAGATACCTGGGAAATGTCGTTAGACTGTCTAAAGCCTCGTTCGCTAATGGTCAGCTTTGGTAATGCGTCTGGTCCCGTAGACGGGGTGAATATAGGTATTCTGAACCAAAAAGGCGCGCTCTTTGTAACCCGCCCAAGTTTGAACGGCTATGCTGACACCCGTGAACGCTTTGAAATGATGTGCGATGACTTTTTTGGCATGATCAAAAGCGGCAAACTTCGTATTGACGTAGCAAATCGCTACCCGCTTCAGGACGCAGGAAAGGCTCAAGATGCCCTGCAAAGCCGTCAAACAACTGGCTCGACCGTGCTACTTCCTTAACTCACCTGACTAAACGACCACGCTTTACAGCCACTTTTTGCAACATGGAGTGAGCTGCGTGGCTTAGTCGTTCTTTAATCACTTTTTATGAATGCCTGGCCACGCCAGGCATTTTATTGCTCCAACGTTCTTTTGTTGCTCTGCGCTGCTAGGGCTATACGGCCGTATAGTCATCATCTACTGTGTTGCTAGTGAGTTGGCGCCTCAGCCGAGCGTACCCACACAAGGAGAGGGACACCGCATGACAATGGAAAGCATTGGGCTTGCGCCTAGCACGTTGGTTTTTATCATTTTGGGATTAACGCTTGCCGCTTTTATGTGGGGGCGATTTCGCTATGATCTCGTTGCGCTTGCGGCGTTGCTCGGCTCGGTAATGCTTGGGCTTGTGCCCACCGATGAAGCTTTTAAAGGCTTTGGGCATCCGGCGGTGATTACGGTGGCCGCGGTATTGGTCATTAGCCGAGGGTTTGAGCGCTCGGGTGTTGTCGATATTATCGCCAATCAAGTGCTCAAAGTAGGTGAACGGCTGCTACTGCAGTTGCTGGTATTAGTGGGTACGGTCGTGGTGCTTTCTGGGGTGATGAATAACGTAGGGGCACTGGCGTTACTGTTGCCCGTTGCCATGCGGCTTGCTCGAGAGCACAACACATCCCCGTCGCTGTTATTAATGCCGTTGGCGTTTGGTTCATTGCTGGGAGGCTTAACCACGCTGATTGGCACGCCACCTAACATTATTATTGCCACATACCGGGGTAATATCACCGGTGAAAACTTCGGCATGTTCAGCTTTACCCCGGTGGGGGTTGCTGTTGCGTTAGTCGGCCTGGCGTTTATTGTGCTTGTGGGCTGGCGCTTAACGCCTAAGCGCAGTGGGCAGGCTTCAACCGAAGAAATGTTTGATACTGCTAATTATTTGGTTGAGCTAAAGGTTTCAGAAGAGTCAAAGGCTAATGGTCTGACACTCCAGCAACTACATGATGAGCTAGAGGAGGCTATTCCGGTTCTTGCTGTGGTACGAGAAGATAATCGCCGCGCCGGGTACTCATTTCACGGGGTGCTTCGGGAAGGGGATATTTTGCTGCTGGAAGCAGGGCCTGATGAACTTAAGCTGCTGGAAGACAAAGTAGGGCTGAGCGCGATTGCGGAATCCGAAAAAGATGAGAAAGACAGTGATGAGACTGATAGTGAAAATGCAGATTCACAACCCTCGGATGAGCGCCAGCCTGTCAATACGGAAGGTCTGCAGCTGATTGAAGCGGTGGTGCGTAACGATTCGATGATGGTCAATCGAAGCGTACGCCAACTGCGGTTAAACCAGCAGTTCGGGCTGCATTTAGTGGCGGTGGCCCGCGATGGAGGGCGTTTAAAGCAGCGTCTTCGGGACATTCGTTTTCAAACCGGTGATGTGCTGCTGTTACAAGGAAGTGAAAACGAAATCGCCGATAGCTTAGCGACCCTTGGGTGTTTGCCGCTGGCTAACCGTGAGCTTCACTTAGGGCAACCGCGAAAGTTGGCGCTGTCGATCGGTATTTTTGCCCTCGCCATTATGGCGATGCTGTTTGATTTGCTTCCTGCGGCTGTTGCTATGAGTAGCGCGGCGTTGATATCACTGCTGATAGGAGTGCTGCCGCTGAGAGAAGGTTATCAAGCCATTGATGGGCCCGTTATTGTTCTCCTGGCGGCCATGCTGCCGGTGGGGGAAGCGCTTGAAACGAGCGGTGGCGCTGAAATTATTGCTGATGCGCTACTACGATTTGGCGTTGAGTGGCCCATCACTGTTTCATTAGCAGGGCTATTTATTCTCTCGATGTTACTTTCCAACGTGGTCAATAACGCCGCAGCCGCGTTGTTGATGGCGCCTATTGCCGCCAGTCTTGCGAGTGGTTTTGATGCATCACTCGATCCCTTTCTAATGGTGGTCGCTGTCAGCGCCTCATGCGCCTTTCTAACGCCGATAGGCCACCAGTCCAATACGCTAGTGTTAGGCCCGGGTGGTTACCAGTTCGGTGATTATTGGAAGCTAGGCCTTCCACTTTCGTTAGTGGTGATGGTGGTCGCTATTCCTGCCATTTTATGGGTCTGGCCGCTCTAATCGAGCAGGTGCTTGGCGAAAAATGAGAGCTTAATGTTCGTATTATTAAATTTCGAAAATTTGCTACTCTATAGCTCATAGAGAACAGCTCTTAAACACTAATAAATAACGAATAGGCCGAGCTTATGAACCAACAGTTTCGCCAAGATGCTATCGTCGAGCTAGTACGCCAGCATGGCTATATGAGCATTGAGCAACTGACCGATCACTTTGCAGTGACGCCACAGACCATTCGGCGTGATTTAAATACGCTAGCAAACGAAGGGCGGGTTCGTCGTGTGCATGGCGGTGTAGGAATAGAGTCGAGCACTGTTAATACCGCCTACAGCACGCGTAAAACGCTACATTTAGAAGAGAAAGAGCGGATTGCTCACTGCTTGGCGCAGCAAATTCCTCATCACTCCTCACTGTTTATTAATATCGGTACCAGTAACGAGGTGATCGCCCAGGCGCTGCTTGAGCACCAGGGTTTAGAAATCATTACCAATAATCTGAACGTGGCCGCCATTCTTCAGCACAAAGAGGACTTCACGGTGATTATTGCTGGCGGGCAAGTTCGCTCTCGCGATGGCGGTATTATCGGCGAAGCCACTATCGATTTTATCAATCAATTTAAAGTGGATTACGGAATCATCGGGATCAGCGGTATTGATGAGGATGGCTCGCTCCTTGAATTTGATTACCAGGAAGTACGCGTTGCTCAAGCGATTATTGCCAATTCGCGACGCATTTATCTCGCCGCAGATTACTCAAAATTTCATCGTAATCCGGTGGTGCGCCAAGGGAATATTTCCCAGCTCGATGCTCTGTTCACTGATCGGAAGCCTCCAGAGTCGATTCTGCAGCTGTTATCGCAGCACGGTGTCGCGTTGCATATCGCTTAAGCATGATGCGTAAGCTAAGGCGGAGCACGGCCCTCGACGCGTTTAAGAGTGAAGGAGAGTAGTTTCATACTTGAGCATTTGGGGCGGCTAGAGTAGCCTTGGATGATAATAAAGCGAAACAAAGCACACAAAACCGAAAGAACCTACAACAAAGTGAACGTGATATGTCCTCCTTTATTCTCGCCATCGATCAAGGTACGACCAGCTCGCGCGCCATTTTATTTGACCGCCAAGGCCAAATAGAGGCGGTTGCCCAACAGGAATTTCCTCAGCACTTCCCTCAAGATGGGTGGATAGAGCATGATCCCGAAAATATTTGGGAGACTGTCCTCGCCACCTGTCGTGAGGTATTAGAAAAGGCGAATGTTTCGCCAGAGCAGATTGATGGAATTGGCATTACTAACCAACGTGAAACCACGGTGGTGTGGGATAGAGAGACGGGTAAGCCGCTCTATAATGCGATTGTCTGGCAGGATCGGCGTACCTCTGAACTTTGTCAAACACTCCGTGACCAAGGGCATACAGAGGCAGTACAAGCGAAAACAGGCCTCTTAATAGACCCCTATTTCTCTGCCACCAAGCTCGCCTGGATACTCGATAATGTAGCAGGAGCCCGCGAGCGTGCGCAGCGCGGTGAGCTACTCTTTGGCACTATCGATACCTTTTTGATTTGGCGATTAACGAATGGCAAGCAACACGTCACTGATGCCACCAACGCATCGCGAACAGCCATTTTTAATATCCATAATCAAACATGGGACGATGAGCTGTTAGCGTTGTTTAACGTTCCTGCCAACATGCTGCCTGAAGTAAAAGACTCCAGCGATGATTTTGGCACCACTGACGCAGATTGGTTAGGGGCGTCTATCCCTATTGCGGGTGTGGCAGGGGATCAGCAGGCCGCGCTAGTGGGACAAGCGTGCTTTCAGCCCGGAATGGGTAAAAGCACCTATGGCACCGGGTGTTTTATGATCGTTAACACCGGGGATACACCCTCGGTATCACGAAATCGCCTGCTAACCACCATTGGTTACCGAATTAATGGCAAGCCGACCTATGCGATGGAGGGCAGTATTTTCGTTGCTGGGGCGACTGTGCAGTGGCTACGTGATGGGTTGAACCTGTTTGCGGATGCGTCAGAAACAGAAGCGCTTGCTAAAGAAACTCGCAGCGGACATAGCGTTTACTTGGTACCGGCCTTTACTGGCTTGGGTGCGCCCCATTGGGACCCTAAAGCGCGAGGAGCAATTTTTGGCCTCACCCGGGATACCGGTATTGCCGAAATCGTTGCGGCGGGGCTCCAGGCGGTGTGTTACCAGACCCGTGACCTTCAGCATTGTATGAACGACGATATGGAAGCCACGCCTGGTAACCTACGTGTCGATGGTGGCATGGTGAAAAACAGCTGGGTGATGCAGTTTTTAGCCGATATGCTCGATGTCCAGGTGGATAGACCGACTATTCTTGAAACGACAGCGCTTGGAGCTGCTTATTTGGCAGGCTTGCGTTTGGGTTGGTATGACACGCTTGAAGAAATTGAGCAACTCTGGCGTTGCGAAAAGAGCTTTACACCTAAAATGCCAGAATCGACTCGGGAGGCGTTGTACCAGGGTTGGCTAGATGCCGTGAATCGCGTGCGTTGTAATTAACAACCGTTATTGGCTACTTCAATAGGCAAAAGCCGCTATCGATGATAGCGGCTTTTTAATGTTGTTGATGGTTAATCAGTGAGTGTTCTGTGGCTCTGCTTGTGCAACGAAAGGCTGTGAGGTGTCACGATTTTCAGCAAAGTAGGTAGCAAAGCGTTCTTCCGCTTGGTCTCCGAAGAGGACACGACAAGCTTCTTTCAGCCCCTTAGAGTGGCGCAGCTGTTCATGGTGAACAACCAGTGACACTTTGGCTCTTCGGCGCAGGAAGTCCTCCAACTGCGTAATCATTTCGTGGTCTCGGGCATGCTCTAGTTCGCAGCGAATATATTCGGTACCTTCAATGAGAATATCGGCTTCCGCAGGATCCTGACGGATTTTCTCTAGCATTTGCATGGCCTGTTCTGCATAACGCCGCCACAGCCGGGAAGAGAGCGGCTCGGTCGACGTTGGTGCAGTCATCGCATCTAGATTCATCCGTTTGGCTTGGTCCATAAACTGCTGTTTGACAGGCTCTGGTGGCTCACCGTACCAGCGATAGTTGATATCGCTGAGATTGACACCTAGGCGGACCACTTCTTCTGCGATTTCATCACCTACATTCAAGCAGTCGGTTAATTTACCCCCAAAAATACTAATGTGGGCGCTATCCGCATTGGTATCGATGACATGTTTACGCGACAGCTGGAGAAAATCGCGATCGCCGTCACCCTGGTCTGCTTTGATAGCCAGGGGCCGAACACCGCAGCGTGTTGAAATAATATCGTCTTGGGTAAGCGGCTTTTCTAACGTTAGGCGCTTATTGATATTTTCCAATACAAACTCAATATCTTCAGCGGTGACATCCACCTCTGGATGTTCCATATGCGTATCAGTCGTGCCGATGCAGGTGCGATTCCCCATGGGAATGACAAAAAACAGTCGTCCATCGTCGGCAAAAAACGCCAGTACCCGTTTCGTTTCCGTCAATTGCGGAACGATCAGATGAATGCCTTTTGAGTAAAGATGTTGATGGGTGGTTTTCTCGCCGGTAAGTGCGTTGTGCTGGTCTACCCAGGGGCCAGCCGCATTAATTAATACTTTGGAACGGATATTGAATGTGCTGCCATCCATGACATTGCGCGCTTTCGTTACCCAGTGCTGGCCTTCACGTTCAGCACCAAGCGACTCAACATAATTGGCTGCAATTGCCCCATAGTTAAGCGAATGGCGAACAAAGTTAAATACAAATCGGGCATCATTATCGTGTAAGTAGGCATCTGAGTATTCAAACCCACCGACTGAGCCTTCGATATCAATAATGGGTTCTTCTTGCTTAATGTTCTTGGGAGACAATAAGCGGGGCAGCTTAGTAAACCCGTTTCCCATTAGCCAGTAGAGCCAGGTGCCTGCCCACAAATACCAGGGTGAATGGCGGAAACCTTTGCTGATGGTAGTCAGAAAGCGAATTTCCTGAACGGTGGATGGGTAACTTTTAATCAAGTGATTACGGCTTTTGCACAGTTTGCGTACTAATGCGAAATCCTTGCTTTCCATATACTTAATGCCTCCCCAAACTAAGTTGGAGGAGTGCATACTGGTGCTTCCCGCAAAATCACCGCGGTCTATTAAGGCGACTTTAGCGCCTTTGCCTGCAAGCGCGGCTGCCGTTGCTGCGCCGTTAATGCCGCCACCGATGATTAGTGCGTCAAAGTCGTCAGTGTGCAATTTCTCGATATTCCGGTTACGCAGTTTCATAGCGGTTCCAATTAACAAAGAAAAAGCCCCGTGTTTAGGTAGCGGTTTCAACATGACAACAAAGCAATAAGCCTATGTAGACCAGCGAGCCCTGCTGTTATTTGCTCGCCGCTGATGAAACCTAGTTTTTGAGCCTTAATAGGGCGGGCCGAAGCCCGCCCCAACTGGATTAGCGGGTACCCGCTTCCATCCAGGCTTCCATCATTTCATCGTAAGGAACGGTCGTTCCTTGCGGCATTTCATCATCAAGCTTTTGCTTAGGAGAGCCTTCTTGATCCAGCCAGTATTGCGGGTCGCGCTCTTCGTTAAGCGCTGGGGCGTAGCTATCGAAGACGTTTGCGCGAGCTAAGCGGTACATGGTGTTATCCATATCTGCCGCCAGCTTATCTAAGCCCTCTTGAGGGGTAACTTCGCCACTCATTACCGGCGCAAGGTTTTGCCACCACAACGGTGCCATACGCGGATAATCAGGTACGTTGGTGCCCGTAGGCGTCCAGTTGGATTCGTTGGGGCTGCGGTAGAACTCAACCAAACCACCAAGCTTAGGTGCCATTTCGGTCATCTGTTCAGAGAAAATGTCAGATTCACGAATCGGCGTTAGACCAGCTATCAGTTTTTCAAGAGAGGTCGTTTTGGCTACCGTAAACTGGGCAAATAGCCAAGCAGCGGTTCGACGGTCTTCGGGTGTGGAGTCAAAGAACGTCCATGCACCTACATCCTGATAACCCACTTTCATGCCTTCTTCCCAGTAAGGGCCGGTAGGGGAAGGTGCCATGCGCCAAAGTGGGTTGCCTTCATCGTCGGTCACAGCCACGGCAGGATCGGTCATGTCTGCTGTGAAGGCGGTGTACCAGAAAATTTGCTGAGCAATATGACCTTGAGCAGGCACAGGACCCGCTTCACCAAAGGTCATGCCCTGTGCTTCAGGCGGTGCGAAGTCACGTAGCCAATCAACGGCTTTTTGCATGGCAAAGACAGACGCTGGCGAGTTGGTCGCACCGCCACGACTAACGCTGGCACCTACCGGCTGACTATCTTCGTTAACGCGAATGCCCCAGTCATCGACTGGATTACCTGATGGTACGCCCGGGCTACCCATACCGGCCATTGAGAGCCAGGAGTCGTGGAAGCGCCAGCCAAGCGACGGATCACGACGGCCGTAGTCCATGTGGCCATAGACGGTAGTGCCGTCGATTTCACCAACATGTTTGGTAAAGAACTCGGCAATATCTTGATAAGCCGTCCAGTTGGTGGGTACCCCAAGATCATAGCCATAGATTTCACGGAACTGATCTTGCAGGTCTTCGCGCTGGAACCAGTCATAACGGAACCAGTAAAGGTTGGCGAACTGCTGAGTGGGTAGTTGGTATAGGCTGCCATCGGGGCCGGTGCCGTACTGCAAACCAATGAAGTCGTCTAGGTCCAGCGTTGGAAGTGTGTAGTCAGCCCATTCGTTTTCCATCGCCTCGGTGAGGTTGATGGTGGTGCCGTAACGAATGTGCGTGCCGATAGCGTCGGTGTCATTAACAAAACCGTCGTAGATGCTGTTACCTGACTGCATCTGATTTTGCATCGTATCAACGACGTCGCCTTCGCCGATAATATTGTGAGTAAGGTTGATACCGGTTAACTCACTGAATGCTTCTGCCAGCACTTCACTTTCATAGACGTGAGTGGTCAAGCCTTCTGCGACAGTTTGAATATCCATACCGCGGAAGGGCTCAGCTGCTTTTGCAAACCAAAGAAGTTCTTCGATTTGCTCTTCACGACTCAAGGTAGAGTTTTGGAAGTGTTCGTCGACCAAGCGCTCCGCGATTGCCCGCGCATCGTGATCGTCTGCCATCAGTGTCCCCGATGCGAGCATGAGGCTGGCGGCGAGGGTAGTAAGTTTGAACTTGTTGTTGCGCATGTTGACCTCGTTTTGTTGTGCTCTTCCCTGATATCTTGAGCGTCCTTGATACTGCCGTACTTAACGCCAGGGTTTTCCTGGAATTGCTGATTGGCTAACCCCAGCGCATTAACACCAGCAGCCATACCGCTGAAAGTGCTAGTGCAATCCAAATTGAAAGCGACGTGAACCCAATGAAGCCCAAGTGAATAAACGCGGCAGACAGCAAGCCGATAAACAGCCGATCACCGCGGGTGGTGCTAATGGGTAAAAATCCCTTTCTTTCAATGCTTGGCGAGCGTAGTTCCCAGATCGTCATGCCCGCTAGCATGGCCGCAATGGAAGAAAAGAAAATAGCCGTCGGTAAAGTCCATACCATCCAGGACATAAGGTTTCCTCCTACTCAGGTGCGGCCCAGGGCAAAGCCCTTGGCGATATGGTTGCGTACGAAGTAAACCACCAGAATGCCGGGAACAATGGTCAACATACCGGCGGCAGCGAGGGTGCCCCAGTCGATACCTGATGCCGTCGAGGTTCTGGTCATGATCATGCCGATCGGCTGAGCGTCTGTAGACGTCAGTGTGCGTGCCAGCAGCAGTTCAACCCACGAAAACATGAACAGGAAGAAAAGCACCACGCCAATGCCAGAACTGATCATGGGAATGAAGATCTTGATGAAGAACTTGGGAAAGCTGTAGCCGTCGATATAGGCGGTTTCGTCGATTTCCTTAGGCACGCTGCTCATAAAGCCTTCCAGAATCCAGATGGCCAGCGGAATATTGAATAGGCAGTGAGCTAGCGCTACGGCGATGTGCGTATCGAATAAGCCGACCGAGTAATAAAGCTGGAAGTAGGGCAGCAAAAATACTGCGGGTGGCGCCATCAAGTTGGTTAATAGCCAGAAGAACAGGTGCTTATCACCGATGAACTTGTAACGGCTGAAGGCATAGGCGGCCGGAAGTGCCACTAACATGGTGATGATCATATTCATCACCACATACATGATGGAGTTAACGTACCCCATGTACCAGCTTGGGTTAGTGAAGATGCCGATGTAGTTGTCAAAGGTCAGATTCTGTGGCCACAGCGTCATCGACCCGAGGATCTCGCTGTTAGTCTGCAGCGACATATTGAGCAGCCAATAAAGCGGCAGTATCAGCAGCACGATATAGGTGCCAAGCAGAAGCCGCTTTCTCAGCCGAGAGCGTGAGTGGCGCTTGCGTCGCTCAGCTGCTGGCACCTTACTGAAAATAGTGTTGTATTTTTCACCCTGCTGGGTGTTTTCAAGTTGGTAAGACATCTTACACGCCTCCCTGTGAATTCTTGTCTTTCTGCAGATGCATGATGGTGGTATAGAACACCCAGCTGACTAGCAGAATGACGAGGAAGTAGATGATCGAGAAGGCGGCAGAAGGCCCCAGATCTTGCTGGCCGATAGCCATGGTGGCAAGCGATTGGGTTAGGAATGTAGTTGAACTACCAGGTCCTCCGCCGGTTAACACAAAGGGCTCGGCGTAGATCATGAAGGAGTGCATGAAGCGCAGCAGTACGGCGATAACCAGAACGTTGGTTAGCTTCGGAAGCTGAATATAGCGAAACACTGCCCACTTAGAAGCACGGTCAATCCTTGCCGCTTGATAGTAAGCTTCAGGAATAGAGCGCAGCCCGCTATAGCAGAGCATTGCGACAAGCGGTGTCCAGTGCCAAACATCCATTAAAATAATGGTCGCCCAGGCGTCACCGGCATTACGGGTAATATTGTAATTAATACCCAGCTCGCGCAGCCCCCAGCCCATTAACCCAATATCGCCACGGGTAAAGATCTGCCAGATACTGCCAACGACGTTCCAAGGAATTAGCAGGGGCAGGGTAATCAGAATTAGTACGGCGGACGCCTGCCAGCCCTGTTTTGGCATAATCAGCGCTATTCCTATTCCCAGTGGGATCTGGATAGCCAGAATAATCAATGAAAACAGTATCTGCCGACCAAATGCAGCTTGCAGCTCCGAGTCGTTGAGCATAGTGCGAAACCACTCGGTGCCGGTAAAGAAGCTAGCGTTGGGGCCTAGCACGTCCTGTACCGAGTAGTTGACCACTGTCATCAAGGGGATAATGGCGGAAAACGCCACGAGCACTAACATTGGTAGAACTAATAGCCAAGCGCGGTTGTTATAGACTTTATTATTCATGAGGTAACCTCCACCCGGTATTCGTCCACAAACAGCCCTAACTGATCGTGGTCGAAGGTGAGATAAATATCGTCTCCGAATTCAGGATGACCTTCCGGCAAGCGTGCCTTGAATGCCTGGCCGCCCAACTCAAAGGTAACAATTGAATAGGTGCCTAGATCTTGCACCTGCCGTTTACGAGCGGGCAGGGCACCTTCACGTTTGCTGGCATGCACGGTTACAAACTCGGGGCGAATGCCGATTTTTATATTCGAACTTTTGGTATTGGCAATGGCGTCAACAAACGCCTGGGGTATGGGGAGCGGTATATCAGCAAAGATGACTTCCCCCGCATGGTGGCGTACATCCAGAATGTTCATGCCGGGACTGCCAATGAAATAGCCAACAAAGGTATGCGCGGGGGTTTCAAATAGCTCTTGAGGAGTGCCGAACTGAACCACCTGACCTTCATACATCACGGCGATTTTGTCGGCAAAAGTTGCCGCTTCCAACTGGTCATGGGTGACGTAAATCATGGTGATATTGAAACGCTGGTGAATCTCCTTCAGCTTGCGGCGTAATTTCCACTTGAGCTGTGGGTCGATAACCGTTAACGGCTCGTCAAACAGAATTGCCGAGACATCATCGCGCACTAAGCCGCGTCCCATTGAAACCTTCTGCTTCTCATCGGCGGTTAGCCCTTTGGCTTTACGCTTTAGCAGGGGGGTTAACTCCAGAATCTCGGCGACTTCCTCTACCTTTGGCGTGATGCGATGGCCTGGAATGTTGATGTTACGCAATGGAAAGGCGAGGTTATCAAACACCGTCATGGTGTCGTAGATCACCGGGAACTGAAAAACCTGAGCAATATTACGTTCCTCAGGCGGCAGCTCGTTAACTCGCTGGCCATCAAACAGCACATCCCCTTCAGAAGGTTCGAGCAGCCCGGAAATAATGTTCAGCAGGGTAGATTTGCCACACCCCGATGGCCCCAGCAGGGCATAAGCGCCGCCTTGGTGCCAGATATGTTCCATCTGGCGAATCGCGTAATCTTCAGGTGATGTCGGGTTAGCGCTATAAGTATGCGCGAGAGCCTTTAGTATGATCTCAGCCATGCTGATTCACTCCCCGTGTTTCCGGCGTATGAACAATAGAGCCCTGCTGATCGAAGACAAACAGCTTGTGGGTAGGGAAGTAGATCTTTATGCGCTGATTGACTTTAGGGGTATGAATACCAAGCAAATGGAGTACTAAAGAAAATAAGCTGTGCCGCACGTGGAGGAAGGTTTCCGAACCGCTGATTTCAGCCACTTCAACTTCAACTTCAAGCTCTAGATCATCTGCTGCATTCGGCTGTAGGCTGACGTGAGAGGCACGGACTCCAAATCGGTATGCTCCCGCGGGTAGGTTGCGTAGCGCCACATCGCAGGGGAAATGGATATCCTGGTCGAAGGTGATTTCATTGGCAGTAAGATGCCCCGGCACAATATTGATCGGCGGTTCTGAAAACATCTCAGCGCTTAGGATGCCGTTAGGCTCGCGATAAATTTGCTCGGTTGGGCCATATTGCAGCAGCTTGCCTTCATGCAATACGGCAGTGTTGCCGCCTAACGCTAGCGCTTCGTTGGGCTCGGTGGTGGCATAAACGGCAATGCAGTTTCGCGCCTTGAATAGCCCGCGAAGTTCATCGCGCAACGCTTCACGCAGTTTGTAGTCAAGATTGACCAGCGGTTCATCAAACAGGATCAGGTCCGCATCCTTAACCAAAGCGCGGCCCATGGCGGTACGCTGCTGTTGCCCACCAGAAAGCTCAAGCGGCAAGCGGTCCAGTAAGTGGTCAATCCCCAGCATGGCGGCAGTTTCGCGCACACGCTTGTCGATTTCCTGCTTGGATGCCTTAGCCAGTTTAAGTGGTGATGCTATATTGTCGTAAACGTTAAGGCTTGGGTAATTGATGAATTGCTGATACACCATGGAGACATTGCGCTTGCGGACGGATACGCCCGTGACATCCTTGCCATCCATGTAGATTCGCCCCCGGGTAGGTTGCTCCAAACCCGCCATTAATCGCATGAGCGTTGTTTTACCTGCCAGGGTTCGCCCTAGCAGCACATTGAAAGAACCCGGCTCCAGCTCGAGGTTCACCCCACTGATATGGGATTCACCACCGACGATGTGGTCGATATTTTGCAGATGTAAGGACATGCCGATCTCGCTAACGTCATTGTTATAGATAAATGTTATTGGTAGAGGTCTTGCGTTGATCGCTATTGATGAAAGTGAAGCAATACACGCTTATTCGAGATGTTAGCCTTGGCTGTTTGCACGTTATTGTCAGCCAACCATCAAGCGGACTTCCATTCACTTTATTTTCAATAACGAAAGGCTAGTTGATCATTTGCGAACTTGCAACGACTTTTGTAGCGGTTTGTATTCGCTTTTAGGCGTATATCGTCGCTTCTCTGGCGGTGGAGAGTACTGCATAACGGTTGCTTTGGTGAGAAATTGGCATAAAAACGAGGCGTTTAGAGAAGGAAAGCAGTCGCTGAGTGAGATAAGCGAATGTTCGTTTGTTTCGTTTTTGAAAATATACGTAAAAAAACCGGCCTGGAGAGGCCGGTTAGGATCGCTAGTTAAAGCGAGAAAGGACTACTTAACGCTGGTTTCTGCTTGCTGCGGCGTAGCCACAGGCGCTGCATTGTGATTAATCAACGTCGATTTATCATTAGCAAACGCGTCATAGGCGAAATCATCAACCGTCAGCATCTCGAGTACTTCCGCCTCGAAAGTGCGCATAAACTGTGCGTCGTCTTCTTTGATAATCCCTTTGTCCAGTGCGGCTTCAATGCGTGCTTCAGGGTGTAGTGCCGTTTGTGGCAGCTCACCTTTGGCATAGGCTTTGTTCACCGTGCGGTAGAGGGTTTCGGCACGGTCATAATCCACCAGCAGCGCATTGTAGCGCGCAAGCGGGTTAGACTCTGCGCCATCATCTTTATCCCATGTATTGGAAAGTAGCTTGCTGCGCAGGGCGCTATGTGTGGATACGCGCTGTGCGATATCGCGAGCCAAGTCGTCATGCGGTTTATTCCAACGGCGGCCGGTCGGCATTATGATAACTTTCAATGCCTTGCCTAACGCGCGGTTCGGTAGGTTATCGAAAATTTCAACGAACGCCTGTTCGGCACGGTTTAGCAAGAACCGCAGGCTATAGTGTAGCAGCGCTTCTTCACCCTCGACTTGGTCACCGGTGTGCCACTGTTTCAGTACCATGGAAGCTAGATACAGATTAGACAGAACATCACCCAAGCGTGCTGAGAGCATTTCGCGCTTCTTGAGTTCAGAGCCAAGGCTGGCCATGGCGGCGTCGGCACATAGGCCAAAGCCTGCTGAAATGCGTGCAATATCCTGGGCGTAGGTAGCCGCAGGGCCACTAAAAGGTACATTTTCTTTGCCCAAGCCAAACCCAAGCGTAAAGGCACGGGCAGCATTGCCGAAAATTAGCCCTGCGTGGCCAAAGAAGGCTTTGTCGAAGGCTTTAACGTCGTTGGCATCTTTAGCGGCTAGCTCGTCGAGTACATAGGGATGGCAGCGAATCGCACCTTGACCAAAGATCATCAGGTTGCGGGTCATAATGTTGGCGCCTTCCACGGTGATGGCCACCGGGTTAGCACTGTAGCCAATGCCTAGGTAGTTGCGTGGACCAAGGGTAACGGCTTTACCGCCGTGAACATCCATTGCGTCACTAAGCAGCACGCGCTGGAACTCGGTCAATTGGCTCTTCAAGATGGCTGAAGGAACAGCGGGTTTTTCGCCATGGTCGATCAGGTTGGCGGTCTGGTAAACCGTAGCAGCAGAGATGTAAGCCAGCGAGGCCATGCGTGCTAACGGCTCCTGTACGCCTTCCATTTCAGCGACGGGTACGTTGAACTGACGACGTACGCGGGTAAAACCACCGCTCCAGCCTAGCGCGTAGCGGGCGGTGCCGGTGGCACCAGAAGGTAAGGTAATGCAGCGACCAATCGAGAGGCACTCGACCAGCATGCGCCAGCCTTGGCCGATCATGTCTGGGCCACCAATAATGGTATCCAGCGGCACAAACACGTCGTTACCTTTAATCGGGCCGTTCATAAACGGGCTGCCGATAGGGTGGTGACGGCGACCGATGTCCATGCCCTGAGTATCCCGGGGAACGAGTGCAAGGGTAATACCGCGGTCTTCTTCGTCACCGAGCAATTTTTCTGGATCGAAAAGACGGAAGGCCAAGCCTACCACGGTGGCGATGGGAGCCAGGGTAATCCAGCGTTTTTCGAAGTTGAGGCGTAAGCCAAGCACTTCTTCGCCATTGATAACTTGCTTGCAGACAACGCCTGTATCCGGTAACGACGTGGCATCAGAGCCAGCACGCGGGCCGGTTAGGCCGAAGCAGGGGATTTCGCGGCCATCAGCAAGACGTGGCAAGTAGTGATCTTTCTGTTGTTGAGTGCCGTATTTAAGCAGCAGTTCGCCTGGGCCAAGTGAGTTCGGTACGCCAACGGTGACCATCAGCGTCTCATTAGCGGAGAGCTTCTGCAGCACCATGGACTGTGCCTTAGCTGAGAATCCGAGGCCGCCGTACTCCTTCGGAATAATCATGCCGAAGAAGCCTTCTTTCTTTAGATAATCCCACAGTTGTTGGGGGAGGTCAGCGCGTTCTTGGGCGATATCCCAGGCGTTACACATGCCAGCTGCTTTCGAACACTGATTATCCAAAAACGCTTGTTCTGCCTCGCTCAGGCCGTCGTCTTTATAGTTAAGTAACGACTCCCATTGAGGTTTGCCAGAGAAGAGCTCGCCATCCCAGGAGACGCTGCCCGCTTCTAATGCCGTGCGCTCCGTATCGGACACTTTCGGCGCTACCTTTTTGAAGGTGGCGAAAATGCGCGGCGTCAGCCACTTGCTGCGTAATACGGGTAGACCAGCAATTGCAACGGCGGCGGCCGCAATCAATAGCAGCGTGCCAATAACGCTTGCGCCAAGCACTAAGCCTACTAAGCCCAGAACGCCAAGCAGGGCGAGTGCTGGCGTAGCGCCTGCTTCGCGGCGCATCACCACGAGCAAGCCTGCAACGGCAAGCACAATGAGTAGTAAGGTGAGCATGGATGTTTCTCCGTGGGTGGTTAATTGTGGACGTATTTAAACGTATGTTTGAATATTGTCAGAGTCACCTATATCAGTGCAAGCATTTCACTCTTATACATTCGCTATAGTCTCTTTACTGTAGCGTAAATAGGCCATAAAAAAACGCCATGGCGAGTGGCCATGGCGTTTAGCGTGTTGCATGCAGGTGTGAGTGAGTTACGAAGCCTGTTTAGCGGGTGCGCCGTGAGCGACGTAATAATCCACGTTGGCGCGTGGCAAAGGTTCACGTCCACGGATGCGGTCAGCAATTTTCTCCGCCAGCATAATAGTAGGCGCGTTTAGGTTGCCGGTAGGGATCACCGGGAACAGCGAAGCATCGACGACGCGCAGGCCTTCGAGCCCATGTACGCGGCCTTGGCTATCGGTCACTGCCATCTCACCTTCGCCCATGCGGCAACTGCCACACGGGTGATAAGCCGTTTCAGCGTGTTGCTTGACGAAGTTATCGAGTTCTTCATCACTTTGTACGCTAGGGCCAGGGGAAATTTCACGGCCGCGGTACTTATCAAACGCTGGTTGCGCGATGATGTCGCGGGTTAAGCGAATCGCATCGCGGAACTCTTGCCAATCTTTCTCTTTGGCCATGTAGTTAAACAAGATGCTGGGTGCCGCGTGTGGGTCTTTCGAGGTTAAGCGAATTCGTCCACGGCTTTCCGAGCGCATCGAGCCAACGTGGGCCTGGAAGCCATGTGCCTGAACGGCGCTTTTACCGTTGTAACTGATCGCGATGGGCAGGAAGTGGTACTGCAGGTTTGGCCACTCTTCCTCATCATTGCTACGAATAAATCCGCAGGATTCAAACTGGTTGCTGGCGCCAACGCCAGTACCTTTAAATAACCACTCGGCACCAATTTTTGGCTGGTTGTACCATTTCAGCGCCGGATACAGCGAAATAGGCTCTTTGCATTCGTACTGAATGTACATCTCAAGGTGGTCCTGGAGATTTTCGCCTACGCCGGGTAGCTCATGGACGACTGAAATGCCTAATTCCCGAAGCCATTCGGGGTTGCCTACGCCAGAGCGCTGAAGAATCTGTGGTGAGGCAATGGCACCGCCACAAAGCAGCACTTCCCGGCGAGCGTGGGCCTTGTGTGGCTGACCTTTCTGTTCGTAACGCACGCCAACGGCACGTTTGCCATCAAATTCAATCACATCAGTGACTGCGTGGGTTTCAATGGTCAGGTTACTGCGCTGCTTGGCAGTGTCCAGGTAGCCGCGTGCAGTCGACGCACGGCGCCCCTTGGACGTGACGAAACGGTCCATCGGGCCAAAGCCCTCTTGCTGGTAGCCGTTAACATCCTCGGTTTCTGGATAGCCCGCTTGTTTCCCTGCTTCGATAAATGTGCGGTAAAGCGGATTATTGCCAGCTTTCGGCGTGGTCACGCTAACCGGGCCGTCGCCGCCGTGGTACTCATTAGGGCCAATATCGCGGGTTTCGCACTTTTTGAAATAGGGCAGGCAGCTGAGGTAATCCCACTCTTCCAAGCCGGGTTGCTTGGCCCAGTTATCGTAATCCAGGGCGTTGCCGCGGATATAGCACATGCCATTGATCAGTGAAGAGCCGCCCAGGCCTTTGCCTCGGCCACACTCCATACGGCGGCCATCCATATACGGTTCGGGATCGGTTTCAAATGCCCAGTTGTAGCGTTTGCCTTGTAGCGGGTAGGCCAGTGCGGCGGGCATTTGGGTGCGAAAATCGAAACGGTAATCGGGGCCGCCTGCTTCAAGCAGCAAAACGCTGACGTCACTGTCTTCGGTGAGGCGGGTGGCTAGTACATTGCCGGCCGAGCCTGCACCGATAATGATGTAATCAAATTCGCGTGATTGAGACATGCTTTTACCTTGGAGGAGCCGAATGATGGGTAATGAGCCGGTAGGCATAAAAGAGATACTTCTCTTCGATATACCTACTGGGAGCGTCCATTACTTCGCTTAGAACACCGACTCAAACGGCCCCATCTCGATCTGTACGGACTTGGTCTGGGTGTAGTGATTGAGCGTCTCGACGCCGTTCTCGCGGCCAATGCCCGACTCTTTGTAACCACCTACCGGCATCTCAGAAGGTGACTCGCCCCAGGTGTTGATCCAGCAAATGCCAGCTTCCAACTGGTGAATAACTCGGTGAGCACGGTTTAAGCTTTCGCTGAACACACCCGCCGCCAGACCGTATTTGGTGTCATTAGCGCGACGAATCACGTCGTCTTCGTCTTCAAAGGCGAGTACGGACATTACTGGGCCAAAAATCTCTTCTCTTACGATGCGCATATCGTCAGTGCAATCGGTGAAGATGGTGGGGGCTGCCCAGGCACCCTTCGCCCAATCACCGCTATTCCACGCATCGCCACCTGCCAATACTCGCGCGCCTTGCTCTTTGCCCAAGGCAATATAGGAAAGTACTTTTTGCTGATGTTCAAAGCTTACTAGCGGGCCGAAGTTAACGCTGGGGTCCATCGGGTCGCCCGCTTTGATACGCTGGACGCGTTCAACCAGCTTCGCCTCAAAGGCGTCTTTGACGCTGCGCTCCACGAACACGCGAGTGCCGTTAGTGCAAATCTGGCCGCTGGAGTAGAAGTTGGCCATCATGGCGGCATCGGCAGCACGATCTAAATCAGCATCGGCAAACACGATCAGCGGTGATTTACCGCCTAGTTCCATGGTGACGTCTTTCAGCGTAGAGCCACCCGCAGCGGCCATCACTTTTTTGCCCGTACCGACTTCGCCAGTAAACGATACCTTGGCGATACCTGGGTGCTCAGTCAGCATCGCGCCAACGCGGCCATCGCCTTGAACGACATTGAAAACACCGTTAGGCAGGCCTGCCTCGGTGAAAATTTCAGCCAGCTTGGTAGCGGTTAGCGGTGTTACTTCACTGGGTTTGAAGACAATGGCGTTGCCCGCGGCCAACGCCGGTGCGGCTTTCCAGCAGGCGATTTGAATGGGGTAGTTCCAGGCGCCAATGGCACCAATGACGCCGAGTGGCTCGCGACGGGTATACACAAAGGAGCTATCACGCAGCGGAATCTGGCTGCCTTCGATAGCGGGGGCAAGGCCTGCGTAGTACTCCAGGGCATCGGCACCCGTCACAATATCGACACTGGCGGTTTCACTAATAGGCTTGCCGGTATTGTGAGTTTCCAACTCGGCAAGCTCATCGTTGCGTTCTCTTAACAGTGCAACAGCGCGCAGCAGAACACGTGAGCGCTCCATGCCCGTCATCGAAGCCCATTGACGCTGCCCGCGTTGGGCGGCTTCTATAGCGCTATCAACATCAGCTTGGCTTGCCTGACCAATCGTGGCAAGGAGGCTGCCATCGTAGGGGTTTGAAACGGTAAATGTCTCGCCTGAAGTGGCGTCTACCGGACGACCATCAATATAAAGTGGCTGAATATCTTGAGCGGCCATGTTGGTCTCCTTACTGTGTATCTGCAGTGGATGCACGTTGCTGGCATCCATGATGAATAAGCAATTGGTCGAGATAGGTGTGCGCAAGATGTCGCGCTTCAGCGGCGTCGAGCCCTTCTGGGGTAAGTGCACCCCGCAGCCATAGACCATCAATCATCGCGGCCAGCCCACGGGCGGCATTGCGAGCGTCTGCGCGGGGCATGACGCGCTGGAATTGATGACATAAATTGGCGTACAAACGGCGGTCGTTGACATTCTGTAGCCGCTGAAGCACGGGCTTATGCATGCTGCTAGCCCAAAAGGCGAGCCATGTTTTGGCGGCAGGGCCGGTCACCTGGGTGCGATCAAAGTTACCTTCGATGATGGCGCCAATATGAGCTCGGGGGGAGTCGTCTTCTAACGCACGGCGGCGTGCTGCAACGGCGTCACTAAGATCGGTCAAGATCTGCCGCATCGTTGCTTCCAGCAGGCCATCCTTGCCGCCAAAGTAGTGACTAATAATGCCCGCCGAAACACCAGCATGACGGGCAATTCGCATGACGGTTGCTTCTGCTAAACCAACTTCGTCAATGGCCGCCATGGTAGCCTTAATTAACTGCTGGCGGCGTATCGGTTCCATTCCCACCTTAGGCACAGCTATCTCCTACTGACGTTGAATGCCCATTGGCTCCTGTCCTTGAAAACCAGGAGTAGGCATGATTACCTGAGTATGATGACATTTTTTTATTGAACGCTCAATCAATAAAAGCCTGCGTTGTTTTCTCGTCTCTACGACTGTTGCGTATAGGGCGTGTTCATATAAAACCGATAATGGGGAAGATCAACATGAAACGGACATACACACGAAGCCTAAGTACATTACTGCTGACTGCCTGTTTACCGGCAGCTGCCTATGCTAATGAGTGTAGTAGTGTTCGCTTTGCAGAAGTGGGTTGGACTGATATTACAGCAACGACAGCATTGGCTAGTGAGGTATTGGAAGCGCTTGGTTACGAAACGCGCGTCGATACTGTCTCGGTGCCGATTGCTTATGCGGGCATGGGTAATAATGATTTTGACGTCTTTTTAGGTAACTGGATGCCATCGATGGCCTCTATCAGCGACCCCTATGTGGAGCGTGGCGAGGTTGAGCGCTTAGTGGTCAACCTTGAGGGAGCTAAGTACACCCTGGCAGTGCCCCAATATGTCTATGATGCGGGTGTGACCTCCGTTAATGATCTGGCAGAGCATGCTGATCAGTTTGAGCAGCGTTTACACGGCATTGAAGCTGGCAATGATGGTAATGAGCTGATTGAGCAAATGATTGATGATAACGCCTATGGGCTAGGTGATTGGCAAGTCATCGATTCGAGCGAGGCGGGTATGCTGGCTGAGCTTCGCGCGAGGGTACCCAATGAGAAATGGATGGTGTTTTTAGGTTGGGAACCGCATCCAATGAATACTAATTTTGATATGGCGTATTTATCTGATGCTGGCGACTATTTTGGCCCTAACCTGGGGGGCGCAACCGTACATACCAATACTCGTGCGGGGTTTGTTGAAGCGTGCCCTAATGTCGGTGAATTGCTGAAAAACATGACATTCACCCTGGAAATGGAAAACCAACTTATGAGTGCCATTATGGACGATGGGGTAGACCCGCGAGAGGCAGCACGCAGTTACCTCAATGAAAACGATGATGTGCTAGCAGCATGGCTCGAAGGAGTGACTACCCGAGCTGGCGAAGAAGCGCTGCCGGCAGTCCAAGCAGCCTTATAAGCACACTATTCACTTAACAGGGTAGTTGAATGAAAGGCAGGTCGTTTTTGGCTTGCCTTTCATAGTTAAGATAGGCATAATCTGCACCCGTTGATGAGGGAAAGGCTACGTAGCTCAGCTGGTTAGAGCACATCACTCATAATGATGGGGTCCCCTGTTCAAATCAGGGCGTAGCCACCACATCAGCATTAGTACACTTACTTAGACATGACAGAGTGTGCCGTTATGGTGGCCCCTTAGGTCCTCCCGCAACGCTAAACTGCAAACCCCGCCAGGCCCGGAAGGGAGCAACGGTAGTGGTGGCTGCGTGTGCCGGGATGTGGCTTTTGGGGCCGCCTCCATTTCTAGTGTCGTTTCCGGTCTGTTTTGACATAAATTCCGGTTAAAATGACATAATTTGCGGTTTCTCGTGACATAACCTATTTTTGTAGTAAACCTACGAAATGGGGTGCTGTCATGTACAGGCGTAAGCTCCGTCATTCCCGTGTCAAGAACCTCTACAAATTTGCTAGCTTCAAAACTGCTTCTGCTCACACTGTAGAGTCTTCCCTTGAGTTTGATGCCTGCTACCACTTTGAATACTCTCCTCACGTTAAGTCTTTCATTGCCCAGCCTATGGGTTTCACTTACTCGATTCATGGGAAAACTAACCCCTATACTCCTGATTTTAAGATAATAAATAATAATCAAAAAATAGCCTTTATTGAGGTCAAGCCCCATAGTAAAACCCTTCATCCAGAATTTTTTCAAAAATTCCAGGCAAAAAAAGAGGCAGCATATCAGTTAGGTTTCGAGCTGAGCTTAGTAACTGAGCTTCAAATCAGAAAGTATCCAGTCTTGAATAATTTTAAGCTGCTACATCGTTACGCTGGTTTTCAAAGCCATTGTGAGTTGTATGACAATGTTTATGGCCTTGTAAAAAGGCACTCCCCCATTTTCTTGCATGAAATTTGTGCTCTATATGATATTAGTTTCCGTCCTAGAGTTATTCGCTCACTAGTTTCGTTAATAGCCTCTGGGAAATTAAAGGCCAATATATTGGAAAAGCAAATTGGTGACGATTTGCTTCTTTGGGCATGAGGTGACTTATGTTGGAAGATCCTTTTTTTGATGAGTCTTTAGCAGGCATAGATTTCTCTCATACAGCGAATAAAAAAAGCTGTGATGAAATTGAGGATGTGGCATTCATAACAATAGATGATCTTGATGAGGAGTGCGCCGATAAAGCTTTGTTCAAGTATAAAGTAATAAAATTGGTCAATAAAAGGCTTAATGGAGGCTGGACGAAGAAGAACGTAGAGCCAATTATCTATGAATTATATAATGAAGGTGTTATAGATAAAAAGCCTGGGTGGCAAAGTGTAGCTAGATGGAATGCAAAGTATCGTGTAGATAAAAATTTGCTTTACTTGGTTGATAGAAGAGCTATAAAAAATAATTTTTGTGATTTTAATTCTTTTTCAAAAGACACTTTCTTTTGGGATGCAATCGAAAAGAAATATCTTACACGAGTGAGGGGGTCTGTTGCGACCACTTATCAGTTTTATAAGGATTTAATATTAGTCCATAATAATGAAAATCCAGATAATAAGTTTGTAGCTGTTGGGCGAAGCGCCTTTTACGATAGAGTTAAAAAGCTTCCACCTTATATTTGTGACTTGAAGCGTTATGGCAAACGATATGCGGATAAAAAATATCGATTGATCAATAGTTTCAAAAAATCTACTAGGGTGATGGAGCGTGTTGAAATTGATCATACTGCTCTTGACTTGATCTTGCTTGATGATACTTTGAATATCCCTATTGGAAGGCCATTTATAACTGTTTTGATTGATACATTTAGTAAATGTATCGTGGGTTTTTATTTAAGCTTTAGAGGGCCGAGCTATAATTCTGTAAGATGTGCGATAATAAATGCATGTCTGGACAAAGAGGATGTTTTGAAGAAATATCCTGACGTCGAAAAAGATTGGCCATGTCAGGGTCGCATTGAAACGCTGGTTGTTGATAATGGTGCAGAATTTTGGTCGAAAGATCTTGAGAGGTTTTCTGCTTCAATAGGGATGAATATTGAGTATAATCCAGTCGGAAAGCCATGGAAGAAGCCTTTAGTCGAAAGAATTTTTAATACCTATAATACAAAATTTGTTCATCAGATACCGGGGAAAACTTTCTCAAGTGCAAAAGACCTAGAGGGTTATGAGCCTCAGAAAGATGCGCTATTGCCTTTCTCCGAATTCTTATATTTGCTGCATATCTGGGTTATTGATATTTATAACCAGCAGTCAAACAGCCGTAAGACACATATACCCGCTTTATCATGGCAAGTTGGGTATGAGGAATTTCCTCCTGTTATTTATCAGGGTCTTGAAAAGCAGAGATTTAAAATAGAGAGCTTTCCTACCGTATATCGCGATTTACGGCCAATTGGGATAGAGGTGGATCATATAAGCTATAGTAACGAAACGCTAGTAGAGTTTAGAAAAAACAACCCGCCACCCCTTGGTAAAACAAAACATAAGCTTTGTGTGAAGCGAGATCCGTCTGATGTTTCTTATGTTTATGTATACTTACCTAGTTTGGAAAAATATATTAAGGTTGATGCGACTAGTCAAGATTTTTCGTTGGATGGTGTCTCTATTTTTCAGTACCAAATTATGAGGAAAGTGTTAACTAGATACCTGAATCCGTGAGACCGGCCCCCGGAAGCACTTCTAACCC